>NZ_CEXWTU010000017.1:0-39942 GCF_982758155.1 Marinagarivorans sp.
GAGGAAGTAGGAGGCAAGTATTATTGGATAAAGTATTTTTTCCTCGGCCCTTAACCCTCTAGCACATAAAAAACACCCAAAACAAAAGTACTGATAACACCGATCCAATAGCAGCCGCCGAGCTAGCCTTAAGCCACTAAAGGAACATCGCGGTTCACCATCACGACTCCCGACTTAAGCGAACGCAGCAGTATCCTTTCATCGCGACTAGACTTATACACTGCGCCAATGCTCGCTTAAGAGGTGCTACAATCCCCAACAATAAAAACAACTCATCATTCAGACTGACAGCTAGGATCTTCATATGATCGTACGACTTTCCCCTCTGGCTGGGGCAATTGCTTGCGCAGCCACCTTAACGCTCACAACCACAGCCAATGCCGCAGACGATGGCAGCCAGCTAAAAGATCGCTTTCGCGTTAACTATGCAGGCTATTTACCCCAAGCCAACAAGACAGCCATCTACCTAAGCGAAAATAAAGGTGCTATTGAATGGCAGCTCGCGGGTACGAACTGTAAGGGAACAGAAGATACCTATATCAGCAATGATTTTGCTTCTGGTGATAGCTTCTACCGTATTGATTTTTCGGCGTGCACCAAAATAGGTACGCAGCTAACCCTGAAAGTCGGCACAGACACATCCGCGCCATTTAGCATCGCAGCCGATCCCTACGGGAAAATAAAGTATGAGTTTTTCGACTACTTTCGTGACCATGAAGGCCGAGCGACCTTCACCCAAGGTAAAAATGACTGGCAAAAAGATCTGAATATTACTTTTTCCTACGTCATTGATGCTGGCGACAATGGCGTTTACCCGGTGAATACAGCAGAAGCGTCCTGGGCGCTGATTAACATGCTCGAGACCTACCCGGAAATTAATGCTTATTACAGCAGTAATATTAAAGGCGGTTATACCGTTTACCAACAGCTAAAAATACTGACGGATCAGTTCTACCATGTATTTGATTATGGCGGAAAACTGGCTATTCCTAAGTTTCACACCAACGTTAACGACAGCTACGCAGCCTGCGCGCCTCATTTCGAGGGCACCTGTGTTGCCGAGCCGGAAACAAAAGCGACTTTTTCGACTGCACGTACTTTGGCCGCTATGGCTAGACTACATAATAAATACGGCACTGCCGAACAAGCGAAAAAAACTTATCAACTCGCGATTAGCGCATTAAAAAATGCACAAACAGAACCGCTCACCTGTCGTCAAGTCGACTCCTTTGGCGGCGAAGGGGGTATGTACCCCGACAACGATAATTACAGTAGCTTTCGCAATCCGGAAACACCACGCGATAACTGTCACCCAGGTAAAGACAATACACAAGACGACGAGTATGCAGCCCTCGTCGAAATCTATTTAGCGGCCGCATTACTCAAGCAAACGAACGACATTAATACATTTAAGTCCGCAGTAACAACACACCCACGCTTTAATGAGGTGTCTTCTTACTGGTGGGGCGCTGTTGCCATGGAAGGGAGTTTATCGCTACTCACAAACGAAGCACTACACGACATTAACCTAACAACACTGAAAACAAAATTATTGCAAAAAGCCGATACCATTGCCTCCCACCAAAAAGTCGGCTACCCCGGCGTAACATGGGATGCGCAATCGAACCAGTGGAATAGTGGCGATCTAGACGAAGTGGACAACAATTTCCGCTGGGGCTCACACCGCATGGCCTTAAATGATGCACGCATTCTAATGGCTGCAGCTGAAACGGCTAAATCACAAAAGGCGAATGAGCGCGCGGCAAACTTTGCCCGTAGCGCCGTTGAAGTGCTTGATCATATTAGCGGCATTAACGCAATGAACCTTGCGATGTATACCGCGCAAGGCTACCCAGAGATCGAAAATGCCGTAATGCGTACACATGATGGCGTGAATAACGACGATAGCTGGCCGGGGAAAATGATCTTAGGCCCGAACAACTGGACCAATGCTAACGATGGCGCCATGCCTAAATTTGGATCGCAGCCTGGTTTGAAAATGTTTGCCGTTACAGGTACAGGTTGGAGTTCGCGTGAAATCTCAATTGACGCTAATGCGTCTTTAGTACCTGTGTCCTATTTCACGACAGAAGTTGCTCCCAAGCTTTTTGCACTCTCCCCGATAAAGAGCACACTACCGGCAAACACAGAGAAAGCTACCGAGCCAAAACCTCAAGAATCAGAAGCTAGCGATAAAAAAGCAGGGGCTTTCAGCCTTAACCAGCTGTGGCTGCTTCTGTCCATTTGCGGCATTAGTGTTTTAAGCCGAAAACTGAAACCCGCCCGCTAACACCTACCAGTTTGCCCGGAGTGACTCTGCACATTAAGCCGTGTATTGGGTTGCTCTAGGTAACCACAGGACAGTGTCGGGGAAACAATATTAATTCACCAATGTCTGATATCGCTATACGGATGCAATGCCTAATAATGGGCTTCCTGCCCCGATACGTAATGCTAAAACCGGCCTCTCTGCAGGCCTCTATCGTCTAAGCCTCTGCCAATGCAGGCTCTTTGCTGGCTCTAAAGGCTTTTTCAAAAAGCCCTTGTACGTAAATATTTCGCACCGCAGTTACCGGAAACGGCCTTGCGGAATCTAACGCAGCTCGCTGCCAATCTTGCGCACGAATAGACTCATTAAACGTAATCCAGTCCGCCAGATCAGATGCCCCCATACCAAAAATAATATCGAATAAAGCTAATTTAGCATCCGAAGGGAAGGCATCAAACCCCTGATACATTTGCGTTAAATCCGCATAATACTGCGTCAATGATTGATTCGTCAGGCGATTAATTTCACTAGCAGGCAGAGTCAACTTTAAATGGCGCTTATAAAACGAAGCTATGCGGTTAGGTGCCAATTCACGCACTGAATTAAAATCCGCTACAATTTCTTCACTCGCAACCTTAAGGCCATTTTTGTTAGTAAAAGACAAACTACAGGCCTCCTCTACCGAAGACAGCACGTGCGCAATCCCAACGCAGACATCACCCTGAGCATTTAAAAATAAATGTTCAACCTTGCCGTTATAGTCTTGTAACTTCTTTCTTAAGATTCTTTCTTCGGTTGGTGTCAACATAATCACGTCAAACTTTACAAATAAACAGCCCGCAAGGGTAACAAAAGCACCGAACGATTAATGCGAAGCCTGCCCAGAAACCACCACAGACAAGAGCAAACTGTGCGCTAATAAACACTGCTTAGGGGCGTGCACTGAATAAGTTGCTGGAATTTGGGTTTTTGGGTGTTTGCTTGACGAGGCGAAAATATGGCGTAATAGCCGGCTATTGCAAATATTTTTAACGACGGCAAGCGTGCACCCGGGAATTCAAAAACGGGAAGTTATTTAATGCACGCCCCTTAACTTCTCATTTAACCTCACCCACTCAGATCAATGAAGCGGCCTTGCATGGCTGCCTAGCTGAATGTCTGAACGCCCCAGCATTTGCAACAGCGCCCGGACACGCTGAGTAAATTCTAACAACAGCGATTTAACAGACATCACTCCATTCGCCTCGACTAAAACCAAAGCCTGCTGAGTGTCTAGCAGGCACTCTTCGACCTCATCTAATAAACCTAGCAGGGTTAATACTCGCACCCGCAATCGAGCTGCTTCAGCCAAACGCTCGGCATACTGGCTGGCACCAGCACCATCCTGAACAAGAGACAAACGCAAGTGCGCTACTTCAAATGCTGTTCCAACAAAAACGCGTGCGGCGATGAAATCTCGAGCAACGAAACTTTGCTCAGCCAATGCAATGGTTTTAAGCCACCAGTTGTAAGCCTCACATGGGTTGGAGCTCACTTTGGATCGGTGTTTTTCACATAAGTATTGATAAGCCATAACCCTCACCTCAACAAAATATTTTTTTAATCAGCTGCTACTGAACATACTGTTAAGTTAGCAATAACCAACACCAAATGCAAACGATTATCACTTGCACTTAGTATTGGTTATTGTATATTAGGCTCTCAGCTGCGAGTAGCTGCCATACTGCGCGCACTGACAACACAGCGCTTCATGCCTGTGTACTCCACGGTTGCTTGCCCCTCATTACTCGCTTTGTATAAGCGCCTAATGCTGGGGCTTTTTTCTACTCACCAATGCCAACTCCCAAAAGCGTTCCACCTTAACTGTTTACCCTGCGTTATTTTTATCGCATGCTGCGCGATTATTTTTCACACCGATATAAAAAACACCCACAAAACATCACCACACCAATACTCCCACGCAGGAAACAGCATGCAACTTTTTGATAGCACCCTAGGCTTTATCAATGGTCTCGTTTGGGGGCCTTATATGATGATATTAATTTTAGGCACCGGCCTCTTTTTAATGATTCGCCTAGGCGCACAACCCTTACGAAAGATTGGCTATGGCTTTAAACAATTAAGCGCCGGCCGAAAAAGCCAAGGGGAAGGAGAGGTCAGCCCATTTCGGGCGCTTATGACATCACTATCCGCAACCATAGGGACGGGTAACATTGTGGGTGTCGCCACTGCGATTGGACTAGGCGGTCCCGGCGCTTTATTTTGGATGTGGTGTACAGCGCTATTAGGCATGGCAACAAAATATGCCGAAGCCGTTTTAGCCGTACATTACCGAGAGGTTAATAAAGAAGGCAAGCATGTTGGCGGCCCCATGTATTACATCAAAAATGGCTTGGGTGCGCGCTGGAAATGGCTAGGGCTAGCTTTCGCTTTTTTTGGCATGCTCGCCGGTTTTGGCATAGGTAACACCGTGCAAGCACACTCGGTTGCCGATGCGTTATCAGGTTCTTTTGCAATTCCCACATGGGTAACCGGTACTGTATTGGCTGTGCTGGTGGGTGCAGTATTACTGGGTGGCATTAAACGAATATCTGGCGTTGCGAGCAAACTGGTCCCCTTAATGGCTATTGGCTATGTCGCATGCGGTCTCTGGGTATTAATAAGCCACTTTAGCAGCTTACCCGCCGCTTTCGCTTTGATTATTGAAAGTGCCTTCACACCGGTTGCTGCGCAAGGTGGCTTTGCGGGCGCCGCCGTTATGGCCGCGATTCGCTTTGGTGTTGCACGAGGCATTTTTTCGAACGAAGCCGGCCTAGGCAGTGCGCCCATTGCCCATGCCGCTGCACAAACTAATAGCCCGGTGAACCAAGGTGTTATTGCTATGCTGGGAACATTTCTGGACACGCTTGTCGTGTGCAGCATCACGGGGTTGGCCATTATCGTCTCTGGTGCCTGGCTGGCCGACGGCGCCAAAGGCGCACAGATGACACAGTTCGCCTTTAACAGCGCACTACCTTTTGGAGACCTTATTATCTCTATCGCCATTGCAATTTTTGCATTCACCACCCTGCTGGGCTGGAGTTACTATGGCGAACGTTGTGCCGAGTTTTTATTCGGCCCCAAAGCGGTCATTCCATTTCGTATATTTTGGGTTGCCGTTGTACCGCTCGGTGCCATTGCGGAGCTATCGAGAATTTGGATATTAGCCGATACGCTTAATGCCCTTATGGCGCTACCTAACCTAATTGCACTGTGCCTACTGAGCCCTATTGTTGTAAAACTCAGTAAAGACTATTTCCAAAAACTTAAAAGCAAGCAGTAACACAAGACAAAAAAAACAGCGCCGTAGCGCTGTTTTTTTATAGGTTTATTGCGGGGATATGATCTTGAATACCTCGCCGCATTTGCGACATAATTAAGCGGTAACACACATACAACACAAGTGAAGAGCCCACAATCCAACCCCCTGCCGTAATCGGGTTAACCAATAACAAGCTTAAATGCCACAAGTTAGACGCCAACCAGTAAGACAGCAACAAACTCCATACCACAGAAAAACCCAACCAAACTTGCCCAGCTTCTTTTTGCATAACACCTATTGTTGCTACGCAAGGTGCGTACAAAAGTATAAATACGAGATAACAGAAAGCGCCCCAAGCCGAGGGGAATAAGCTTTGCATTGCTTTGTAGCTACCGGGCGCTTGGCCAGCAATATCTTCCTGCGCCGAACCAATACCCAGCGGGTCAAGAAATGCCCCCGCCAAACCACCAAGATTATTCCAAACGCTCATCACAGCCGTTAAGCTATCACCCAACACATCGGGCGCAGTAATTACATCACCCTCCTCACTTACAAGCGGTGGGGTATAAAGTGTATCCAGTGTGCCGACCACGACTTCTTTAGCAAACAAACCAGTAAACAAACCGACGGTAGCCGGCCAATTATCTTCACCTACGCCCATAGGAATAAACATCGGCGTCAGCACTTTACCCGTTGCCGATAGCATCGAATTTTCGCTGTCCTGGTTACCCCAACTCCCGTCGGTGCCCCACGAAGAAAAGACATTCAGCAATATCACAACCACTAAAATACGCTTGCCGGCTCGCCAAATAAAAGAGTACAAACGATGCCATGTTTGCGTTAAAACATTACGCACTAGTGGGCGATGATAAGCAGGCATTTCTGCGATATTGGCACCCACCATGCCACCAAATATTCTACGCCGCAGCAACCAAGCAGAGACTATCGCGACCCCGATACCCAATAAATAGAGCGCGAAAATCGCATTTTGCGCTTGGCTAGGGAAAAAAGCAGTTCCTACAAAAACATAGACTGATAAACGCGCACCACAGGACATAAAAGGTGCGATAAATATCGTAGTAAGGCGAGCACTGGCCTGCCCTAACGCACGCGATGCCATCACCGCGGGAACATTACAACCAAAGCCAATAATTAACGGAATAAACGCTTGCCCCGGCAATCCGATTTTGGCCATCAAGCGATCAATAACAAAAGCCGCACGCGATAGGTAACCAGAATCTTCTAAAGCCGACATACACAAATACAAACAACCAATGACGGGAATAAAGGTTCCCACCAGCTGAATGCCGCCACCAACTCCGTCGGCCATAACAGCCTGTAGCCACTGCGGCGCGCCTAACGCCGCCGTTAACCAGCGGGTACCATCAACAAAAATACTACCCAATAAAATATCAAAGAAATCGATAAATACCGCGCCCAAATTCACCGATATAGTGAATAACAGGTACATAGTGGCTAAAAATATGGGCAGCGCATAGACAGGATGTAGCAGCCACTTATCAATTTTTTCGGTGCGACTTTGCTTGCCGGTGCTGCTATAAACTTTTTTGGATAACTCGGCAACATCAAAGTCGATGCGACCGGCAGGGTAAGAGAGCAACAGAGAATCGATTTGCTGCTTTAGATCATCAACACCAACACCCGTAGAACTGACCACACCCGCAACAGGAAGGCCTGTACCTTTTCGTAAAGCGGCTAAATCCACTCGAATGCCTTCAGCCTCGGCGCTATCGAGCATATTCACAATTAAGATAACGGGCTTACCGGTTGCAATAATATCCGGCAATAATGAGAGCTGACGCCCTAATCGAGTTGCATCTAATACCACCATAACCAATTCAGGGTTATGCGACTCAATGTAAGTGTGGGCTACGCGCGCCTCAACACCTTGAATATCATCATGAAGGGAGTAAATACCGGGAAGGTCAACAACCCGAACAGACTCGCCACTGGGCAGGGGTAAGCGCCCATCTTTGCGCTCAACAGTAACGCCAGGCCAATTGCCTGTGCGCTGACGAGTGCCTGTAAGGCGATTGAATAAGGTGGTTTTACCGCAGTTGGGGCTGCCGATCAGGGCTATTTCTTTCACAATAATTACGCAACAGTCATTCGAATTTGAGCGGCCTCATCGGCGCGAATAGCATATAAAGTACCGTCACACTTAATCTGCATCGGGCCTTTACCGCGCGAACGACGCAATACTTGAACGACTGCACCCGGAATTAATCCTAGAGTACTGCATTGGCGCACCAGTGCATTGTTCAGTGTTTCAAGCGCGTTGATCGTGCCAACTTGGCCTTCAAGCAATTGATTTAATGTCATTTTTTACCACCGTATAGCTCTATTTAGGAGTCGTCCTACCGCAAAAAATTATGCCCAGATAACACTCCATGAGTGTGCACTAAAGTAATAGCAGATTCAATTAATAATGATTCGCATTAAGTGTTTTATTTGATACCGCACAAGTTTTCTAGAAACCAATCACAAAACAGCTCAGCTGAAGCAGTCGGTTTAACGCAGGCCAAAAAAAAGCGCCCTAAGGCGCTTTTTTACACTGCAGTGAAGCTTTAAGGGACCAGGTAATAATAGTTTGTCCAATTCGGCTTTCTTATCGAGGCGCATGCCGGGGCCTATATGGATATAGGTCAGTAGGGTAACGCATGGAGCAGTTACCGAGGCATGTAACGCTTTGAGCAACGAAGGTAAGGATGTCGAGATCAAGCATTAGTGGATGAAATATTGTTTCCTCGACCCTAAGACTTAAAGCTTGCTAGCGTTCTCGCTCAAGTAAGCTGCAACGCCTTCTGGCGAGGCTGTCATACCCGCATCGCCTTCAGTCCAACCAGCAGGGCACACTTCGCCGTGATCCTGGTGGAACGCTAACGCGTCAACCATACGCAACATTTCATCAACGTTACGGCCTAATGGAAGGTCGTTAACTACTTGATGGCGAACAGCGCCTTCTTCGTCAATCAAGAAAGAACCACGGAAAGCAACACCACCTTCACTTTCTACATCATAGGCTTTACAGATTGCATGGGTAATATCGGCAACCAAAGTGTACTTAACAGGACCAATGCCGCCATCATTAATAGCGGTATTACGCCATGCGTTATGGCTGAAATGACTATCAATAGAAACACCTATCACTTCTACGCCACGCTTTTGAAAAGCTTCGTATCGCGCGTCAAATGCTAATAACTCAGAAGGACACACAAAGGTGAAGTCCAACGGGTAAAAGAAAATAACCGCTTTTTTTCCTTTAATAGTTTCAGCAAGGTTGAATGCATCAACAATCTCGCCGTTACCTAATACTGCGGGTGCTGTGAAATCCGGTGCTGCTTTACCGACTAATACGCCCATGATGTGTCTCCAATAAAGGGTGAGTGAATACTTATGCGGAATTGCCCGCGATTTAAATCGATAATACCTAAACGCTATAGCGATTAAGCCTTGAAATTTGCTCTAGGCAAAATGCCGTCTCTTTCGACAAATTCAACCCCTACCAACCTATATATAATCAAAGAAAAAGCACAAGGCGTGGATGCCTAGCGTGTAACGCTTTGCCATCTAGGGGGCATACGCTCTAGGGTACATACGTTGCGATCAGGCCTTAGAGAGTGAAATCTTGCAATATCAAGCCTAAAGACTATCAGGCTGGAGCCCTTAATAAGTTGCGGCTATGTTAATCGCCTCAAACCGACAAACCAATAGTTTTTTATATAGGCCCAATAGGCGCATGCATGCAAAGCTAAAGCCCTATCAACCACTTTGGTGAGCGCCGCCGCAAAATCGACAATATTTCATAAATGAGAACTGAATCTAATTGACAACAATTATCATTAGCAATAATATAAGTCTATTATTTGAGCAACCCCTTCAAGAATTGCTCTATATGGATTTTTCTTTCAAATACAAAGAAGGATCTAAAAGCACCAACCATCGGCTATAGGCCGTAAATGTGAGTACGAACTATGTACGTATGTTTGTGTAAAGGTATTACAGATTCCCAGATTCGCAGTGCTGTTCAAGGTGGCGCCCACAATTTGCGCCAAGTGCGAGAGAGCCTCGACATAATGACTCAATGCGGAAAGTGCGCAGGCTTAACCAAAGATTTGATGAATGACATCCTCAATGATATTAACGCTGGTAACTTCTACTCCGCCGCCTGACAACTGAGCGCGACTTTACCTAAGAGTGAGGCCCGTGCTCTAACAAAGACAACTTAATTGCCAGTAATGCATGATCGCAAAAATGGCAAAAAACCTCAAAATCCCCTTCAGAAAAAGCCACCCCAACAGGCTTTGCCGCTCCAATGTAGCCAACGTGCTTGCTCCCTAAGCGCAAAGGAAATACGCAAAAAGCATCACTACCGAACAGGTCATCATATTTGCCCGTAATCAATGGGTTAATCGGTGGCCAGCATATTCGTCCAGCCTTAAGCTCTTTCACTAGACTATCATCCGAATCACCCATTAAAGTTACCAGCCCCTGAGCCAACGCCCGTGAATGCTCGCCCTCGTGGGAGGCAATATGCCAATCATGCTTTTTCGGGTGCGGCATTAGCGCAAAAACATTTTCACAGCCAATCCCCTTATGAACACCAATAACAACCGACCTCAAACAGCGCGCCACATCCACCTTTTGACACAACATATGCGTGAGCTGCCGCAATTGGCGGCTTTGCTTCTGTACTAAAATATCGCGTGCCAGCGCTTGCTGCAGTAAAGGCACGGCATCATCCACAGCTTCACTAGGGCTTTCACTTTCCAAGGGTGGCCAGTAATTACGGTCAATCTCAACCTGCTTAAGCGTTTTGCGAACCTCATCAACACACAACCTAATAGCCGACAAAAGGTCGGCCCTTGGCAAGCGACAAAAACCCAACAAGCGGCGACTAACCCCCTGAAAACCATTGTGCTGCCAACCTTTACGCAACTGCCTCGCTAGACCATAAGCCTCGGTTATACACTGGCTTTCTTCGGTCGGCTTTTTGCCCTCCCTGGGTAACAACCGCAATACAGCATCGAGATGCCATTCTTTAAGCAACTCAAAGGTAAGTTCGTCTAACGTAAAACCCAGTAACTCATGCTCCACAATGGAAGAATCTTCAAAACCCGGTAAATGGCTAGCCATGCGTTCACCAAAGCCGTAAGGGAAGCACCAAAACATCCAATGCCCCAACCTGGCTAACAGCGCCGCGATATAGATATTTTCTTCCTGCTGCAGCCCCCGCAAGCGCGCAAGACTTTGTGCCTGCATTGCGGCGTGAAAGGAGTAAGCCACCTCACGCTGAAAATGAGAGCCAAAATCCATATCAGGGTACGCCTCTAAGCTAGCCGCGGTAATCGCCAAATTGCGAACAGCCTTAACCCCCAGTACAACACAGGCGTAATTCAGCGTATCGATACGCCTCTGGCCTGCGTTGTAGTACACACTATTAGCCAACCGTAATATACGCACCGTCATTGCAGCATCCGGCTGAACGACATCAGCCACAGCATGAGCAGACGCCTCATCACCGGTCATTGCGGCTAAGCGTTTAGTGGTTATTGCGAAGCCCGGGAGGTTTTCCCCATTTAACTCTGCAACCCATTGCTGCAATTCTTGATTCAAATCTAGCCCCTCCATTTCTATTGAGTATTGACGCAAAGCGCCGACATCGCTAGTCAGCACGCCCAGTAATGTCTCAAAATGAAGCAATAAAGCTGTGCTAATCCTTAGCCATCGGCGTTCAACCTGCTATCATTCCCGCCTCTATGAAGGTCGAGGTTCAACATGTTTGATAAAAGCACAATAGCTCAATTGGGTGAGCTAAAAACCGCCATTATTGCCAGTAAAGAATATGGCCAAGGCACTGTAGTCGGGTCCAACGGACGCTTTGGATTTGTAAAGCTCGACGATGGTCGCGATGCATTTTTAAACCCAGAAAAGATGCAACTAGTACTCCCTGGCGATAAAGTTAAAGTACTCCTTACCAAAAACAATAAAGAGCAACTTGAAGCCACTATTGAAAAATTAGAAGAGCAAGCCTTTAAGCGCTTTGTCGGGGAATACAAAATAAAGGGCAACAATCACTTTGTCCTTCCTGACACCAAAAATTTCGGTCGCTGGATTTTTCTGCCACCGCAATTTCGCGCTAAGTGCAAAGATAGTGATGCCGTTTTATGCGAGCTTATTCGTCACCCATTTAATGAAGACGGTAAAGCCGCCGCTAAGATCATTGCTAACATTGGCCAAGAGTCCGATCCCTACTTCGAACATAAACTGATTGTTGCTAAGTACGGTTTATTTCGCTATTGGCCCAAGGATGCGAGCGAACAAGCCGCGGCCTGTAAAAAAATGGCCATTGAAAGTGACGATCGAAAAGACTTCACCCACTTGCCCCTTGTCACTATCGATTCCTACTCTACACGTGATATGGACGACGCCGTCTACGCTGCCAAAACAGATTCCGGCTGGGACGTCACTGTTGCCATTGCCGATCCCGGTAGCTTTATCGCCCCCTCTAGCGCCATAGCCAAAGGTGCGCGCGACTTCGGCCAAACCGTTTATTTACCGGGCGAAGTACTCCCCATGCTTCCCGACAACCTCGCCACAGAAGCCTTTTCGTTACTCGAAAACGAGCCTCGCCCAGCACTTATATGCCAAGCTAAAGTTGCCAGCACCGGCGAAATCGAAAGCTTCACTTTTGAAAAAGGCATTATTCGCTCACGCAGTAAATGTAATTATCCCGCTGTTAACGAGTACATCACCGAAGGCACGACCTTTACTGATGATGCCGAAATTAATAATACAATCACCACGCTAGCCGAGTTTGCCCGCGTACGCTTAGCTTACCGCGAAGCGAATAATCTCGTTCACGAAGATCAACCCGACTTTGACCTGTACCTCGACAACAAAGGTAAAGTGGATAACATTGTTAAGCGCGAGCGCACCCTAGCTCACAAGTTAGTCGAAGAAGCGATGCTGGTCATCAACCTTTGTGCCGGCGAATTACTGGCTAGCCATAATGCTGGTATTCACACTCGCCACGATGGTTTACGCCAAGATCGCTTGGGTGAAATTAAAGCATTACTAAAAGCAGAGCTAAGCCCTGAAGAATTTGAATCCGTTGCCGAAACACTCGCCACGGCCGAAGGCTTTAAAGCCCTTGTGAAAATGCTGCGCGCACACCCTACAAAAAGCCATATCATCTCGCCACTTAAGCGCATGAGTGCCAATAGCCACCTAAGTATTGAAGCAAAGCCGCACAGCAACCAAGGCTACGCACATTACGCAACCGTTAGCTCGCCGCTACGCCGCTACGCCGATTTATCCAATCACTGGACCATCGCCCAAATACTGGCCGGTAAAAAAGTACAATCAGCAAACGATAAAGCCGTAACCCGCCTAAACGAAACATTAGATAATGGCCGTAAAGCTGTACGTGAAACCGAGCAATGGCTAAAGTCACAATACGTACAAACGCGTCTCGGTGAAAAAGCCCAAGGCCACATTCGCATTGTTACCCAGCAAGGCTTTGGCGTAAAACTGGACGACTCTGGTATAGAAGGGTTTGTACAGATTCCTAAAAGTGTAAAGAAAGCCTTTGACGCTAAGCGCATGACACTGACAGTAGGCGAAACTGTCTATATGCTCGATACCCCCGTTGAAATCACCATTGCTGAAGGCTTACCGGAAAAGCGCCGCGTTCGCTTTGAAGTTGACGCCATTAACGAAGCCATTACAGCGGCAAAAGCTACGAGTTAATCTTACTCATCACGACTTAACGCAAAAAGGGGCTGCATTATTTCAGCCCCTTTTTTATGTTAAAAAATTTATTCGGTCCACCACTGCACACTGAGTTCACGGGATTGTGCTGTTTCGATCGTAATATAACGGGCTTCACCCGTAAAAACTTGCGACACCACACTCCACCAGTCAGTTAGCGCAACAGCATCACCATTTTCATCAATCACGGTAACGCCACTCAATGGACTGCCATCCGTTGTAGTAATACCAAACTTTAATGACGAAGGCGTCCAGCCAACTGCATTCCAATCTGAGGCGCTAATGGTCAACGAGCCATCAACCGTCACCTGTGTTGAAGAATGCTCTGGGCCCGCATTAACAGAATCAACCGGATTCTCCCCATCATCACTGGGCGATGCCAGTAAAATTGCAGGGCTATTCGGAAATAAGCCTTCGCGCCAGACAAGAAATCCCCCGTCGGCTTTAAGACCAATCGGGTTTTCACCAACATGAACCACAACAGTCTCATTATTTACATTTTCGACAATACGCGAGGCGACGCCACCCTCGCCCTCCGTCCAAATCACTTTACCTAAATCAAATTGCGCGCGCCCGCTTGCCATAGAATCCGTTAACTTTTGCGTTTCTCCGTTGCGCATTACCCACAACTCAGAATTCGTCGCCGTGGAGTCTGTAATAACCTCCCAGCTAATAATACCGTCTTTGATTTGGGTGTCGGTTTTAGGTAAGCCATCAATATCAAAGGTTAGCTGCGCGGTTACACCACCCACCATTCTAAATACCTGCTGATTCCCTAGCGCATCCAGACTTATCCACACAACTACGCCGTTTTCAATATCAGGCAGAGAAGCATTCACACCAACTGATGACAACTGATTAACGCTATCACCATCCCAGTAAAAAATGCTATTTACACCATCAGCAAATGCCTGAAAAACAATTTCGCCTTGATCCAACTGAAGAAATACACTATTTGATGTTGCCGGAAAAAAATCACCGCCCGACGTCACTTGTTGTACCTGCGAGCCATCATAAAAAAATAACTCAAATGCACCGGCTATGCGCTCAAACCACGCCGCCTGACCCGCATCGTAGGTGAAGCTAGCTTTCTCCCTACCCGTTTGAGTTATCGCCGTTAACGCCCCACCTTGATACATCATCAACTCAGCAGGGTTAGAACGAAAAGCCTCTGTCCAGAATAGAGTGCCATTGGAAATACCGGTGGCACTTTTACTATTGTCGTCATTACTGAGCTGTGACGTCGCCTGTCCATCAAAAAAATTAACCTCCCAGGTATCAGTAAAGTCAGCCCAAACAACTTTACCAGCCTCTAAATCAAAGCTACCAAAACCAATGTATTCGGGATCTATTGTCTGTATTTCATAAGCCGCGACTGCGGGTATAGCGATAGCTAAGCTGCTCGCCACAAAGCCAGCCTTAAAAAAGTGCATCATTCGCATAACGTCGATACTCCTAATATTGTCAGAAAAATTGCCAATTTAAACAGGCGCACGAAGAGGTCAACAAACAACCACCTTGAGCACTTGTTGAACGCGTACAGTAATACACCCCCCAACCTCAGTAAACGCAATTCAAAGCCGCTGTCCTTAAACCAAGAGGCCGATCTAAAAGCCACCGAACAAGAAAGCGTTAATGAAATTTCGAGACGCACATCACAGTAAAATACATCACAGCATTAGATAACACGAGAAATTAATTTCCCTGCAACATTCACGCAAACCTAATCAGTGATATTGCATATTTGAGGCGAAAAAAAACCCGCGACTAGCGCGGGCTTTCATAAAACATAAAATACAACAAAGAAATTATTCGCCGGCCTCTTCAGCTGGCGCTTCTTCTTTAGGCTCTGGCGCTGGGAGAGTCTCTTTAATCGATAGCTTAATACGGCCACGATTATCAACATCCAAACACTTCACCTTAACCATTTGACCTTCTTCGAGGTAGTCCGCTACAGCATTCACGCGCTCATGAGCGATTTGTGAAATATGCACAAGACCATCTTTACCCGGCAAGAAGTTAATAAATGCGCCGAAATCGACAATACGTACAACCTTACCTTCGTAAGTTGCACCGATTTCTGCTTCAGCCGTAATCGCTTCAATACGCTCGATTGCAGCTTTCAAACCTTCGCCATCAGAAGCGTAGATTTTTACAGTGCCGTCGTCGTTGATATCAATGCTAGCGCCAGTTTCTTCGGTTAGAGCACGGATCGTTGCGCCACCCTTACCAATAATGTCGCGAATCTTGTCAGAATCAACTTTCATGGTGTGATACTGAGGAGCAGAATCAGCAAGATCTTTACGTGGTGCAGCAATAATCTTGTTCATCTCAGCAAGAATATGTAAACGCGCGCTTAATGCTTGCTCAAGCGCGATATCCATAATTTCTTCAGTGATACCTTCGATTTTGATATCCATCTGCAATGCAGTAATACCATCCGCCGTACCAGCTACTTTAAAGTCCATATCACCCAAGTGATCCTCATCACCCAAGATATCGGTTAAAACAGCGAATTTCTCGCCCTCTTTAACCAAGCCCATTGCGATACCCGCAACTGGCGCTTTAAGCGGTACACCGGCATCCATCAACGCCAAGCTAGCGCCACAAACAGAAGCCATTGAGCTAGAACCGTTAGACTCAGTAATTTCACTGACTACACGAATGGTGTAAGGGAAATCATCGGCTTTAGGTAACATGGCAGCAACACCACGACGCGCCAAACGGCCATGACCGATTTCACGACGACCTGTAGCACCCATACGACCACACTCACCCACAGAGTAAGGAGGGAAGTTATAGTGCAACATGAAGTTATCTTTGCGCTCACCTTCGAGGGCATCAATGGTCTGTGCATCACGAGCAGAACCCAAAGTAGCAACAACCAAAGCCTGAGTTTCACCGCGTGTAAACAACGAAGAACCGTGCGCTTTAGGTAATACGCCAACTTCAACTTGAAGACCGCGAACAGTTTTGTTATCGCGACCATCGATACGAGGCTTGCCTTCAACAACAGCAGTACGTACGGTGTGCTTTTCTAATTTAGCAAACAACCCACTCACATCGTCGGCTGCAATACCGCTACCTTCCAATGCCAATTCTTCAATAGCTTGTTGGCGTAACTCACCTAAACGATCATAACGCTTAGCTTTGTCGGTAATCTGATATGCCGTTGCAATTGAGTCAGCAAAAGTTTCTTTAACTTTACCGTAAAGAGCAGCATCTACTTCTTCTGCGGCCCATTCCCAGCGTGCCTTGCCAGCATCTTTAACAAGCTCACTAACAGCTGTAACAACCGCTTGAAGCTCTTGGTGCGCATACAACACTGCGCCCAACATAATATCTTCTGGCAATTCGTTAGCTTCAGACTCAACCATTAAAACGGCGTCTTGAGTACCAGCAACAACCATGTCTAACTCAGACTCGGCCAATGCTGAATAACTAGGGTTTAACGAGTAACCGCCAGCTTGGGTATAACCAACACGTGCAGCACCAATCGGACCATTAAATGGAATACCCGAAATAGACAATGCGGCTGATACACCAATCATTGCACAAATGTCTGGATCAACATTTTTCTCTGCCGAAATTACCGTACAAATCACCTGAACTTCGTTGAGATAGCCCTTAGGGAATAGTGGACGAATTGGGCGATCGATAAGTCGAGAGGTGAGTGTCTCTTTCTCGCTTGGACGTGCTTCACGCTTGAAGAAGCCACCAGGAATCTTTCCTGCTGCGTAAGCTTTTTCTTGGTAATGCACAGATAGCGGGAAGAAGTCTTGACCCGGCTTTACAGATTTTTTTCCAACAACAGTACATAAAACGCGGGTTTCACCCACGCTAGCTAATACAGCACCATTGGCTTGACGAGCAATGCGGCCAGTTTCGAGCGTGACCGTGCTATCACCATATTGAAATTGTTTAATTACAGGATTCACTTTTTTTATCCTTTATAGGCTTTTCAGGCTTACTTAATATTGACTTACTTTACACTACTTACGTACGCCGGTTTCAACGCAGATTTACGACCACAGACTACACTGCACGTCATTACCAAAACCGGAAACTAGCCGATTGTTAACCACATTTTCACACCAGCTTGTTTAGCCGTACTTAAACCTAAACAGTGTGTAGCAGTATCACCAAAATCGACTTTTACAAAACATTTTAGGAGCTACTTTTAGCGATAAAACCGTACAGCCAAAAGCACAAAAAAGTGCCCGCATTTGCGGGCACTTTTTACATTAGCTAACTTAGCGACGTAGACCCAATTTCTGGATAAGTGCTGTGTAGCGACTGCCGTCTTTTGATTTCAAGTAATCCAACAACTTACGACGTTGGTTTACCATGCGAATCAAACCGCGACGTGAATGGTGATCTTGCTTATTATCAGCAAAATGACCTTGCAGCTTGTTAATGTTCGCTGTTAACAAAGCAACTTGAACTTCAGGTGAACCAGTATCGCCTTCACCTTGTTGATTGTCTTGAACGATTGCAGCTTTTTCTTGTGGGCTTAGAGCCATGGAGATTTCCTCTTAATTTAATGTTGAATATGCACCCGATGATCAAGCCAACAAAAATGCCGAACAAGAAAACGGGAAATACGCGGCCTAACCGTGCATATCGACAGTTAGGTCGGTTTGTGGTGCCAGAAGCAACCACAAATTCTTTACGCTAAGACCAAAAATCATCTTAGTCTGCACTGATAGCCCTAGAGCGTAGCTTAATATACCACCAAGCGCTTCGGGGCCAGAAAACCATTATCGGCGACTTCAGCAACGCCTAAAAATTGGCCACTTTCACTGCGAACGCGCACTTTATCACCTTGCTGCGCGACTTGATAGACCCCCTCAGACTCGACCGCCCGCCCAACCGCAAACGCCTGTACAGCTAGCGCATCGATCGTAATTTCGGGAATGTCGTCAATAGTCGCATCAATGGGCTTTAATAAATCATCAAGCGCAGAAGGCTCGGCATCGCCGCGATGACTTTGAAGCTCCTCAAGGGTCATCATGTCTTGCTCTAAAAACGGGCCAGCTTGTGTACGGTGTAATACCGAGACATGCCCACCAACACCGAGTAATTCACCAACGTCATTCGCCAAACTACGAATATAGGTGCCTTTACTGCAGCGTACATGCACATCCACCTCAACAACCTCACCAAGACGAACCACCAAAACATCGAAAGCATATATAGTAATCGCACGAGCCTTACGCTCGACTTCGATACCTTCTCTTGCGAGTTTATATAACGGCTGCCCCTGATACTTAAGCGCAGAGACCATTGGCGGGACCTGCTCAATAGGGCCGACAAATTGCGCTACGGCATCACGGACCTGCGCCTCAGTAATCGCGCTAGCATCTCGAACTTCCAGCACATCACCTTCGGAATCAAGCGTGGAGGTATTAATACCCAAGCGGAATGTACTACTGTAGGCCTTATCGGCATCAAGGAGGTGTTGTGAAAACTTGGTAGCTTCACCAAAACATAAAGGCAAAACGCCGGTCGCCAGAGGATCTAACGCCCCGGTGTGGCCGGCTCGGTTTGCATCAAAGAGGAAGCGCGCGCGTTGCAGGGCTTGGTTAGAGGTTAAACCTTGCGGCTTATACAATACCAACACACCATGAACGGCACGACCATTTTTACGACGGCGCCCCAAGCTTATTGCCCACTGTCATCGGGGGCATCATCAGCATGCTTAGCTTTATCAGCGGCAACAGCTTTGTCGATCAAACCACTTAAAACGCCACCACGATGCGCGGTAAAGTCGTAATAGAAAATTAATTTAGGCGTAGAGCGCATCGTTAATTCTTTACTAATTAAAGTGCGTAAAAAACCCGCCGCTTTATTCAAGATAACAACGGCTTGCTCACAACCTTCTTTTTCTGCGCCAACAACAGTGACGTAGATTTTTGCAATCGATAAATCGCGCGCAACGTCAACGCTATTAACGTTGACCATACCCACGCGCGGGTCACGAATTTCAGCGGGGATCATCTGAGCAAGCAGACGCTGTACAGCATCTGCTACGCGATCAGATCGAGTAAATTCTCGAGCCATAAATTAGATTTGGCGGGCGCGCTTAAAGCTCGCGCGCCACCTCCTTCACATCAAAGACTTCGATTTGATCACCCACTTTCACGTCATAATTTTTCACGCCGATACCACACTCAGTACCGTTGCGAACGTCATTAACGTCATCTTTAAAGCGGCGAAGCGACTCGAGTTCACCTTCAAATATCACCACGTTGTCACGCAATACGCGAATAGGCTTGTTACGGTGAACAGTACCTTCCGTCACCATACAACCTGCAACTTGGCCAAACTTAGGCGAACGGAACACTTCACGCACATCGGCAATACCGATAATCTCTTCAACACGCTCTGGCGACAACATACCGCTAAGTGCCGACTTAACTTCATCAATCAATTGATAGATGATGCTGTAGTAACGCAATTCAATCGATTCACGCTCTGCAACTTTACGCGCACTGGCATCCGCACGAACGTTAAAACCAACAACAATCGCACCTGACGTTAACGCCAAGTTGATATCATTCTCAGTAATACCGCCTACGCCGTCACCCACGATATTCACTTCAACTTCACCATTACCCATTTCGAGTAATGCTGCAGAAATGGCTTCCAGTGAACCGCGAACATCCGCTTTCAGAACAACCGGCAAGATTTTCTTCTCGCCATTTTCGCCCATATTGGCGAACATATTTTCCAGCTTAGCTGCCTGCTGGCGAGATAAGCGCTCTTGACGCTCCTTCTCGGTACGGAACTCAGCTACCTCACGTGCTTTACGCTCGTCAGGTACAACACCAAATTCGTCACCCGCTTGCGGCGCACTGGCCAAACCGAGAATCTCTACCGGTGTTGACGGCCCAGCTTCTTTAACGCTTTGCCCACGCTCATTGCTCATGGCACGAACGCGACCAAAGCTTTGGCCTGCAAGTAGTATATCGCCACTGACTAAGGTACCGCTTTGAACAAGTAACGTAGCAATAACACCACGACCTTTGTCCATGCGTGACTCAATAACAACACCACGTGCGGGGACACCCACCTCAGCTTTAAGCTCAAGCATTTCAGCCTGAAGCGCAACGGCTTCTAACAACTGCTCAATACCGAGGCCTGTGTGTGCAGACACTTGAACAAACTGCGTATCGCCGCCCCAATCATCTGGAACTACGCCCTTAGCAACCAATTCATTTTTAACACGATCTGGGTCAGCCGACTCTTTATCGCATTTGTTGATTGCAACAACGATTGGCACACCAGCCGCTTTTGCGTGCTGAATAGCTTCTTCGGTTTGCGGCATAACACCATCATCAGCCGCAACAACAAGAATCACAACATCAGTACACTGGGCTCCACGAGCACGCATTGCCGTAAAGGCGGCGTGTCCAGGAGTATCCAGGAAGGCTAGCTCGCCGTGGCTGGTAGATACACGATAAGCACCAATGTGCTGCGTAATACCGCCAGCCTCACCAGAGGCAACCTTCGCTTTACGAATGTAATCAAGAAGCGACGTTTTACCGTGATCAACATGGCCCATAACAGTAACGATAGCCGAGCGAGATATTTCTTCACCCGTAGTCGCTTGCATAATTTCAGTTTGGAAAGCTTCTTCTACAGCATCCGAACTGACCAATACGGGGTTATGTCCCATTTCCTCAACGATCAACTGGGCAACTTCTTGCTCAATCGTCTGATTAACTGTCGCCATTACACCCATTTTCATCAGGTGCTTAACAATTTCGCCACCTTTGACGCTCATGCGCTGAGCGAGCTCAGACACCTGAATGTTTTCAGGGATTTTCACATCATGCAAAACTTTGCCTGCGGGCTTTTGGAAGCCATGTTTATTTGCAATTTTGATGGTCTTACGCTCATTGCGCTTTTTACCACCACGCGATCGCTTAACGCCGCGATTCTCATCAACTTCATCAAGATAGCTCAGTACCGCAGAGCCCTTTTTAGGCGCGGGAACATCGGTTTTCTTGATTGCTTTGCCGGCTTTTTTGTTGTGCTTTTTAGGATCTTCATCAGCTTCAGCAGGCTCTTCAGCCTTAACTTTCTTCTTGCCGTGCTTATGCTTCTCAGCTTCAACCTTTGCAGCCAACTCTTCAGCTGTCGCGACCCGCGGTGCCTCATCAGGCTTTTTAACCGTTTTTACTTTCTTCAGCTTATCTGCTGCTTTTTGACGCTCAGCTTCGGCTTTGTCGCGCTTGCGCTCGATTTCTAAGCGCTCTTCTTCAGCTTGAGCCTTACGGCGCGCCAAAGCACGCTGACGTAGAATTTCCGCATCATCAACAAAGCTAGTTCGAATTAGTGCAGGTTTTTTCGGTACGGGCTTTTTCTCTTCCACTACCGCTTCAGCCTCAACTACAGGCTCTGCAACTGGCAATTCTTTAGGCTCCTCAGCAACAGGTTCGGCAACAACTTCTGGTTCAGGCTCAACTTCGGGTGCTTCTTCAACAACCGGAGTCTCCTCTACCACTACAGGAGTCTCAACTACCTCTGCTGCAATTTCTATTTCTGGTGCTTCAACTGGAGCTTCCTCAACAGTTTCAACAGCATCCGCTTCTGCAGCCACTTCATCACGTTTAACGTAAGTACGCTTTTTACGCACCTCTACATTAACCGTTTTGCGACTAGAACCACTACCCGTCTTAATAGTGCTGGTTGTTTTACGCTTAAGCGTAATTTTTTTAGGAGCTTCTGCCGTTTCACCACCATGCACGGTTTTCAAAAAACCGAGCAATCGTTGTTTTTCGTCATCAGATACCACATCGTCGGCCGACGATTGAGACAAACCTGCCTGCCCCATTTGCGTTAACAAACGCTCGACGGAGGTGCCGACGGACTTGGCGAGCTCGCTTACGATTACTTCTGCCATTTTAATTCCTCTGTCGTTACTTATTCAACGTCCTGGGCAAACCAGGGTTCGCGCGCTTTCATAATCAAAGCGGCTGCGCGTTCTTCATCCATACCATCAACTTCCATAAGCTCGTCTACCGACTGCTCAGCAAGGTCTTCCATACAAATCACACCGCGCTTGGCCAATGTAAAGGCTAACGCTCTATCCATACCGTCCATTTCAATAAGATCATCAGCTGGCTCTGTTTTATCGAGCTCTTCTTCAGCAGCTAACGCCTTAGTCACCAAAGCATCTTTGGCTCGGCTTCGTAACTCTTCTGCAACATCCGCATCAAAGCCGTCAATCGCTAAGAATTCTTCTAGCGGGACATAAGCCACTTCTTCTAGCGTAGTAAAACCTTCTTCAACCAATACTTCAGCAACTTCCTCTTCAACATCAAGTGCTTCCATAAAGATTTCGATAACGTTGCCGGTCTCGGATTGCTGCTTCTCATTCCACTGCTCAACGCTCATGACGTTGATTTCCCAGCTGGTAAGTTCAGAAGCCAAGCGAACATTCTGGCCGCCGCGACCAATGGCTTGCGCTAAGCCTTCTTCCACAACAGCAACATCCATACTGTTCGTATCTTCATCAATAACAATGGATTCGATTTCAGCAGGGGCCATACCGTTGATAACAAATTGCGCAGGGTTTTCATCCCACAAAATAATATCAATGCGCTCACCCGCCAGCTCATTCGAAACAGCCTGAACACGCGAACCGCGCATACCGACACAAGCGCCAACAGGGTCAATACGCCCATCGTTGGTGTAAACCGCTATTTTTGCACGCGAACCAGGGTCCCGTGCGGCACCGCGAAGCTCAATAATTTCTTCTGCAATCTCAGGCACTTCAATTTTAAACAGCTCAACCAGCATCTGCGGACAAGAGCGGCTCAAAAACAACTGGGGGCCGCGCGTCTCACTGCGGATATCCAGCAAAATGGCACGTACCCGATCATTCATACGAAAAATTTCACGTCCGACCAGCTGATCGCGAGGCAACAAACCCTCAGCATTACCACCCAGGTCCACAATAATATTGTCACGTGTCACTTTTTTAACAGTACCCGATATAAGCTCACCGACTTGATCGCGATACATATCTACAATTTGTGCGCGCTCTGCTTCGCGAACCTTTTGAACAATCACTTGCTTCGCGGTTTGCGCGGCTATACGACCAAATTCAGCGTTATCAATGACTTCACTGTAAACGTCACCAATTTGCAGCGAAGTATCTTTTTCTGCCGCCTCTTCTGTGGTGAACTGAGTTCCCAGCTCTGCCATGACGTCATCAGCCATCACTTCCCAGCGACGCTCTGTTAGATAGTCGCCAGTTCTACGATCAATAGTTACGATAATGTCGGATTCTTCATCAAAACGTTTTTTTGCCGCTGAAGCCAAAGCCAATTCAATAGCTTGGAAAATCACTTCACGGTCGACGCCTTTCTCGTTAGATACCGCATCTGCAACCAATAAAATTTCTTTATTTTTCATGGAAAGCCTCTGCATCAGTCCCTAAAAGCGGGGGATAATATTTGCTTTGTCGATTAATTCAAAAGGAAGTAGGTACTCTTCGCCGTCAGCCTCTAAAACGACCTCATCGTTTTCGACCCCTTTTAAGAGGCCTTTGAAATTACGACGCCCGTCAAAAGCGATTCGTAAACGAACACTGGCTTTCTCACCAATACTCAAAGTGAATTGCTCAAGCTTGAAGAGCGGGCGATCCATACCGGGGGAAGAAACCTCAAGTAAGTACTCACCACTAATAGGATCTTCTACATCAAGAACGCTGCTAGATTGCCGACTAACATTCTCGCAATCTTCAACACCAACGCCTTCTGGCTTGTCGATAAAAATTCGGAGTATGGCTCGGTGCTTACCCTGAGGTAAGTATTCCAACCCCCATAACTCACACCCAAGCGAGGCCACAACCGGACCAAGCAAGTCTTCTAAACGCTGCTGAATAGATGCCATAAAGTTGATTAATACTCTGTTTGAACGCGTGCGCTAAATCACCCATTAACAATGCCGGATCTAGGTACACTTTATAAGAACAAATAAAAAATGGGCCTATAGCCCATCATCTTTCCGGCCTCGCAGAACACACGCCTAGGGCAGTGAACTTTGATCCAGATAATAAAAAACCCCATATAGGGGTTAAAAACAATCTAGCGGAGGAAACCACACTCAAACAAAACTAGATTGAGAACTTCAGTCGGCGCAAATTATAGTGACCTAAACCACTTATAGCAAGATACCGACACAGTAACCGTCTATTTTTTCAGCAATTAACACTGAATGCGCGCAACAAAAAATAAAGCTGCGAACAAAACAAACAGGCACAAAAAAACCCAGAATAATCGTCAAAAAAACGCTTATTCTGGGTTTTCTCGACTAAGCAACAACGCTGCTTAGAATTGGTAGCGGGGGCTGGATTTGAACCAACGACCTTCGGGTTATGAGCCCGACGAGCTACCAGGCTGCTCCACCCCGCACCGACTTCCTCTATCGTCTAGGCCTCTGCCCTTCCGATGTGGCGCATATTAGAGATGTAAGCCGATTCCGTCAACCACTTTATGTGATTATTTTTGTATTATCGCTCAAGCACTTACATTACGTTCAAAGAATACACTTACAGTGCGTTTCTTAAGCCAAGCACCCTGGGGTGCGGCCTTAAATAGAACTGCTGCTTGATATAATCACTCGCATAGTGATCCAAGTAATGCCCTAATAATTTCATAGGAACAGCTAACGGCACCTGCCGCTGGCGATACTCCTCAATAGATTCAACAAGCTCCTGCCGAAAAGGCCCCTTAACCTCTTTATTCAGGTATCCAAGCAGGTGGTACAACACATTGCTGTGACCTCTGTGATTCGGCGCTTTTTTAGTCCCCGCCATCAGGGCGCTGACGTACTCAGCCCAAACCTCCTCTACATCACCAACACCGGCACGCGCCACAAGCTGCCCGAGCTGTTTATAAATAGGATTACCGTAAGACATCACAAAGTATTTCAGCCGAGTATGCAGCGCTACTAATTTTGAGGCTGTCTTACCGCTTTTCGCCTGCATTCTAATTTCGTGATAAACAAATACTCTCGCAATAAAGCTTTCACGTAAAACCGGGTCATTTAAACGCCCCTCCTCCTCAACCGGTAAGTCGGGGTTTGCCTTTACGAGCTCGGCAGCAAAAATGCCCGACCTCTTTTTCGGGTGGACGCCTTTTTCGGTGTAAACCTTAGCGCTATACAAGCCACAGCTTGGGGAATTTTTCATGAAAATAAAACCGCTTAAACCCTCCCCCATAGACGCTTGCTTAACACTGTAGTCTTTTAGCTCGTCCGTAACGTCGATCGTGTCGTCGCCACTACCCACAACCCGAGGAGCATCGAAATCGCCCTGCATTCTAATAGCCGGCCGAGGAATACCCAGACCAATGGCGACCTCAGGACAGACAGGCTGATATTCAAAGTATGGAGCTAAATCACGGATACAAAACACAGAGCGTTTATGACCCCCGTTGTACCTAACCTCCTGCCCTAGGAGACAAGCCGATATACCTATTGGAATCTTTTGCTCTTCTATATCACTCATGATTCAAAAATCCATTATCTGTACGTATTGGTTAAGAATAGCCTTAAGGGACGAGGTAATAATAGTTTATCCAATTAGGCGAAGAGATCGACTTTCTTATCGAGGCGCATGCCGGGGCATGTAACGCTTTGAGCAACGAAGATAAGGAGGTCGAGATCAAGCATTAGTGGATGAAATATTGTTTCCTCGTCCCTAATTCTTAACCAATACGTACTAGCAAGATATCAGGATCAACAACCCAACTCCCAAACGTAAAAAAGGCCAAAGCAAGCTTCGACCTTTAACCAAGAAACCGCAGTTGAGAGTCAAAAAGATTCGCATTCCCTTGGTGTGCATGGCGTGTAGTAAAAATGTGTAGTCACCTCATTGGTGATGAATCATTTTTATCGCGCGTCAGGGGCGCCAAGGGGATTCGTAGACTTTGATGACTTAACTCCGGCTTCTAGGTTTAACCATTACAAGGCAAACAACACTAAATAGGTTGGCCGCCGTAATTCGACTGCGGGCGCTTTGGAGGATCCGCCATCACATTTACATCCACCGCTTGGATCTGCCCACCGCTCGCCAAAAAAGTCTCGATATCAGACTCCAACTTCAAACGGGCCCGCTCACGCTCTTCATCATTAGATTCAACCGTATTTATAGCAGCCATATCATCGCCGCTATCTGCAGAAGCGGCGTCATTATCTAGTACATCATCATATTCATCGCTCATAGCATTTCCTACGCCAAAAAACAAAACTTACAGACAAACACTCTATTTGCTGATTATTTATAGATGACGTGAATAAGGCTAGCCAGCAATTCCGACAATTTTCTTAGCTTGTTTTTTACTAACTTTTTCGACTAACTAAACACTTTGCTATTTACAGTGTTTGCGCCGATTAACGCCGTCAAACAACCGACAAACGCCCTTCATTTTTACAAAAAGCGGCCAAAAAAAAGCCCCAAAATGGGGCTCCTTAAGACAACGACGTAATTATGACGATTCTCTATACCGCGTCTGGGCCAGTTTCACCCGTACGAATTCGCACAATCTCTTCAAGCGGCTGGATGAAAATTTTACCATCGCCAATCTTTCCGGTTTGCGCCGCCTTAGTTATCGCCTCAACAGCGGAATCGACAACATCATCAGAAACGGCCATTTCTAGCTTAACCTTCGGTAAAAAATCAATCACATACTCAGCGCCACGATATAGCTCAGTGTGCCCCTTCTGGCGACCAAAGCCTTTCACTTCGGTCACAGTCATACCTTGAACACCAATTTCAGAAAGTGCATTGCGCACATCATCGAGCTTAAAAGGTTTTACAACGGCAGTAATCAATTTCATGTGGGATTGGCCTTATCATTGTTTTCGTTATTAAGCACTCAAACGGTGCAATGCTCTACCAGCCCAATCTACAACACAGCAGCAATAGAAGGCAAATTATCCTCGCCAAACAGGCAAAAAAAAGCGGCCGAGCAAGCTCGACCGCAAAAATAACCACAACCAATGAAATGAAAATGGGCAAAGCCTAAGCTTTACCCAACAAACTTACTTACTGCGAGTGAACTCGGGGTAAGCTTCCATACCGCACTCTGCGATATCAACACCTTCAAACTCATCTTCTTCCGATACGCGAACACCAATGATCGCCTTGATAGCAAGCCAAACAATCAAGCTGGTAACAAATACCCAGGTAAAGATTGTTAAGGCTCCAATGATTTGACCAGAAAATGATGCTCCACCGTCATCAGTGAGAGGGTTAGTGATTGGCACCAACAACAAACCTAGCAAGCCAACAACACCGTGAACAGAGATAGCACCAACGGGATCATCTATTTTTAGCTTATCCAAGAAGAGAATACTAAAGACAACCAAGACACCACCAGCAGCACCGAAGCACGTAGCCTGCAATGCAGATGGAGTAGAAGGTTCTGCCGTAATCGCTACCAAGCCTGCCAACGCGCCGTTAAGCGCCATCGTTAAATCAGCCTTGCCAAACATAATGCGTGCAACCAAAAGTGCAGCAATCAAACCGCCGGCAGCAGCCGCGTTAGTATTCATAAATACAACCGCAACAGAGTTAGCGCTCTCTACGCTAGCAGTAGCCAAAACTGAGCCGCCGTTAAAGCCGAACCAACCCATCCACAAAATAAACATACCCAGGGTAGCCAGCGGCAAGTTAGAACCAGGGATAGCATTAACACTGCCATTAGCGCCGTACTTACCTTTACGCGCACCTAGCACCAATACACCCGCTAGCGCAGCTGAAGCACCGGCCATATGAACAATGCCAGAACCTGCAAAATCAGAAAAGCCTAAATCACCCAAGGTGTACATACCCAAAACAGCTTCGCCACCCCAAGTCCAAGCGCCTTCCATCGGGTAAATAAAGCCCGTCATTACTACTGCAAATGCCAGGAATGCCCAAAGTTTCATACGCTCAGCAACAGCACCCGAAACGATGGACATTGCCGTGGCTACAAATACAACCTGAAAAAAGAAATCTGCTGAAGGAGCATATGCAGCAGCCTCTTCCGCGCCCTTAACGCCGTCACCAGCAATAGGGGTCAAGAAAAACCACTCACCCGCACCGCCTTTATACATAATGGCGTAACCGCATACGAAGTACATAATGCACGCAATCGCATACAACGCGGCATTTTTAGTTAAAATCTCGGTGGTGTTTTTCGAGCGAACTAAGCCCGACTCCAGCATGGCAAAGCCTGCCGCCATCCACATTACCAGTGCGCCACAAATCAAAAAATAGAATGTGTCTAAGGCGTACTGTAATTCAAAAATTTGGTTTTCCATTGTTATCTCCGGAAACGTTGAATTTACAGGGCGTCTTCGCCGGTCTCGCCGGTGCGAATACGTACCACTTGCTCGAGGGCCGATACAAAGATCTTGCCGTCGCCAATCTTGCCACTATGGGCAGCCTTGCTAATCGCTTCTACGACTTGGTCAACTTGAGCATCAGCAACAGCAACCTCAAGCTTGGTTTTCGGTAAAAAGTCCACAACGTACTCGGCACCACGGTAAAGCTCGGTGTGACCTTTCTGGCGCCCAAAACCTTTCACTTCAGTAACGGTAATACCCTGTACACCGATATCCGAAAGTGCTTCGCGAACAGCATCAAGCTTAAATGGCTTGATAACAGCAGTAATTAATTTCATCGGACTGCTCCTGGTTATTTGCAGACTTTGCTGCTTTTATAAAAATAAACCGCTCAGTTTGCACTGAGCGGCTGGTTTGAAATTACTCGCCTAAAGGTAGGGTGTAAGAGACTACGAATTTAGCGTCATCCGTATCAGTTTCATCAGCAATAAACTGACTTACAGTGAAAGATAAGTTGTCGTTATAGGCATAGCTAACATTCAAATGAACCGGGCTACAAGTGTCGCTCACCTCATTTTCAGGGCAAGACACTGCACCATTAACAGCAGCGTTATCGGAATGCATACCCACCAATACCGAAAATGCACCCATATCCGCCCCAAGCGTGTAATACATATAATCACCAGAGCTATTTTCTTTACCTACGGGAATATAAGCGGCGAAATTTACTGGACCATAACCTAAGCTAACTACCGTATCAGTCCAATCAGCGAAATCGGTCTCGCCATCTTTCGCATAGCCAGCTCCGGTAGGGTAGTTATAGCTCCACACACTTAAGTCATAAGAAAAGTCACCTACTGAGCCGCCATAACCAAGATATAGATCATACTCAGTACCAGCTGTGTCATCCCCAGAAGAACCCCAGATACCGCTATAGAAACCAGCAGTGCTAACACTTAAATCACCGAATACAGCCGGTGTCCCCGTCCCAAGATCAGCACCACGCCATAAGTAAGTGCTGGCCACACCAACAGAAGCACCAACTTCAACTTCTGCTTGCACAGGAGCCATGACACCAGCAGCCATAACAGCCGCTACAGATGAAGCAATAAGTGTTTTACTCAATTTCATAATGTTTTCTCCAAGAGTGATAGCAATATTTTTTTTAAAATCTAACTACGGTAACCGCAGTATTGTGACCGAGCTACTGCAGGATATTTGCCAACAATAAAAAAGTCATATATTTCAAAAGGTTAAACTAAAAATAGGCTTAGTAGATCATCAGCGCACGTATATCAAAGCACCAAAAAAAAACAACCATGGCGCACCAAAATGTAACAACGCACCATTTTGGCGCGATCGATATTAAGGCATACGTTTTTGAAGGGAAGCGTTAATATTGGATAGGCGAAAAAAAAGCGCCTACAAAGAGGCGCTTTTTTCGGGTGGGTAGCGATTACTGCTTATCTAATTCCAGTAAACGAATACGCGCTTCGAGCTTTTGCGTCAGCAACTCAAGTGCTTTTACTTTTTCGACTAAGCCTTCTGGCTCGGCTTCTTTTTCAGCCGCCGGCGTTGCTGCTGGACTACCACCACTGTTAATCCGGCGAATATCCAAACTGCCGTTTCCGCCAGAGGTGCCTGAACGCGCAGTATCACCCTGCGAACCATCACCACCGCCTGCAAGCCAAGATCGGCTACCGCTAAGCGATTTTTTATTCACGTATCGACCAGAAGTGCCAACCCCAGCCATACCTGGCTGCCCCCCTTTGCCACGTAGACCACCCGATATTTTCACTTCAATACTGTTAGTTAAGTCTTCTGTTACGCCTTCGGCCAAGGAGTAATGGAAACGAAATGTTCCGCCCTTACCACCGCTAGCGCCTGCACCACCAGCACCAGCATCGCCGCCTGCCGCAGTACACTTGGGGAAATCGGGAACATTTTGACCATCACCACCAATACCACCACGGCCGCCGTTGCCGCCGCTTAAATCAATTTTTACCGTACCAAAACTCACAACACCCAGCGACCAGTGCACGCTAGCGCCATTACTTCCGCCGCCGCCAATACCGCCATTACCACCGGATTTACCCGCTTGGCATTGGCCGGCTTCGGTATGCGACAAACCATTCGCACCATCGCGGCCATCGCCACCGCTGCCATTGATGACTACGCCATAGCCAATACTGGCTTCTTTAGCATCCACTATCCACATATCGACGCCATTAGCCAATTGAATGCTGGCTTTGTCGTCGATCGTTAATTTATCGAGTGTAAGTTTGGCTTGTGCCGAGTCTATGACATAAACAGAACCAGCTTGAATATGAAGGTCGGCGGCCAGTGCATGGGCACCTAGTGCCGAAAGGCACGCGAAAAGGGCTAATCGTTTCACGGTGGAATCCTGTACTTTTATATTTATGAATGGGCTGATTTGAACAGGTTTTACCCTGCGCATCAAGCCAACCCGAAAAGGCTTTGCCAGGCACCGACCGCCCCAGCTACTGCACATGAGTATACATGAGGCTCAGAGCGCGGGGCATTGCATTTTATTTTTTGTGCAGGGTGCACAGATTGCGCACCCCATTGCGGCGCAAAATCCGCTAGACCGTTAGATATTCACGTACGCGGGTTTCATCCATCGCACCAATCTCACCACTCAATACGGCATTGCCTCTGTCCATAACAACATAGCTGTCTGCTAGCGCCCGCGCAAATTCAAAGTATTGCTCCACCAACAAAATCGCCATCTCGCCCCGGTTACGCAAAATATTAATCACATTATGAATATCCTTAATCACCGAAGGCTGAATACCTTCCGTTGGCTCATCCAAAATCAACAGCTGTGGGCGCATGACTAAAGCGCGACCAATAGCTAACTGCTGCTGCTGGCCACCGGATAAATCGCCACCGCGGCGATGCAACATTTCACGCAGAACAGGGAACAGATCGTAAATTTCCGGGTTAATCGCACGGTGCTTACGCGGCAATACCGCAAAGGCCGTTTTCAAATTTTCTTCCACGGTTAACTGCGAAAAAACCTCTCGACCTTGTGGAACATAAGCAATACCCGCTTTAGCCCGGTCGGCTGAAGACATTCGCGTAATATCCTTACCTTGCCATACAATACTACCGCCACTCACAGGGTGCCGACCAGAAACTGCACGTGCAAGGCTGGTTTTACCCACACCGTTACGGCCTAGAATACTGGTAATAGCGCCCTTTTCGGCCTGTAGGTCCACATTAAATAATGCTTGGCTTGCGCCATAAAATAAATTTAAATTTTTAGCTTCAAGCATAACTAGCGCCCCAAATAAACTTCAATAACCCGCGAATCGGCAGAAACCACATCCAAGGTTCCCTCCGCTAAAACGCTGCCTTCATGCAACACAGTCACCTTGGTATCCAGCGCTCGAATAAAATCCATGTCGTGCTCAACCACAACAACCGAGTGTTTCTGGCTAATCTCTTTTAGAAGCTTGGCCGTTTGCAGTGTTTCGTAGTCCGTCATTCCGGCGGCAGGCTCATCGATCAATAACAGCTCTGGGTCCTGCATAATCAGCATGCCAATCTCTAGCCACTGCTTTTGGCCGTGGGATAAATTTTGGGCATAATCTTCTTTGCGTGCTTCCAGCCCAACCAGCGTTAATGTGCTAGCCACGCGCTGCGCATCACTGTCTGTTAATTTAAAAAAGAGTGTTTGCCATACGCCGCGCCGCCCAGACAGCGCGAGCTCTAAATTCTCCCACACCGTTAAGCTTTCTATCACCGTAGGCTTCTGGAATTTTCGGCCAATCCCTAAATTAGCAATATCCGCTTCATCGTACTTGGTGAGGTCGGTTAAATCTTTAAACCTGACCTCGCCTTCATCCGGCTTAGTTTTTCCGGTAATAATATCCATCATCGTACTTTTACCGGCACCGTTAGGGCCAATAATCGCACGAAGTTCTCCGGGTCGAATATCTAACGACAAATTATTGATCGCCTTAAAACCATCAAAACTTTTCGTCACGCCATTTAAGTAAAGAATACTTTTAGGCTTGTAATCCGCTACGCTAACACTCATTTAAGCACCCTCCACTTTCTGACTAGAGGCTTGCTCGGCTTTTTTAGTTGCGCGCTTACTGCGCAGTTGCTCTGCAAGCCCAATTACCCCTTTAGGTAAATAAACCGTACTAATCACAAATAGCCCGCCCAGCATAAACAACCAAAACTCAGCAAAGATGCCGCCCGTAAAGTACGTTTTTGCATAGTTAACTAAAACAGCACCCAACAAGGCGCCATACAAAGTACCGCGGCCACCAATAGCAACCCAAATAACAATTTCAATAGAATTTAATGGATTAAATTCAGAAGGGTTGATAATGCCAATCTGCGGCACATACAAAGCACCCGCAATACCCGCTATCATTGCCGATATTACAAAAACAAAAAGCTTGTAGTGCTCAACCCTATAGCCCATAAAGCGCGTACGGCTTTCGGCATCGCGTATGGCAACTAGAACCCGACCTTGCTTACTTTGAGTGATGTATTTACACAGCAAAAATGCCGCTAACACGGCTATGGCCGTAAGCATATACAACACCAAACGCGTGGCATCAGACTGCAAATCGAAACCCAGAATATCTTTAAAATCGGTTAAGCCATTATTACCACCAAAACCAAAATCATTTTGGAAAAACGCCAGCATTAATGCATAGGTTAAAGCCTGAGTAATAATCGACAAATACACGCCCGTTACGCGCGAACGGAATGCTAGCCAACCAAAAACAAAAGCCAAAATGCCCGGCGCTAAAAGTACCAGTAAAGCAGCAAACCAAAACTGATCAAAACCCTGCCAATACCACGGCAACTCCTGCCAATTCAAAAACACCATAAAGTCAGGTAATTCAGCATTGCCATAAACACCACGATCGCCAATTTGCCGCATCAGGTACATGCCCATGGCATAACCCCCCAAAGCAAAAAAGGCACCGTGCCCTAGGCTTAAAATCCCGCAGTAACCCCACACTAAATCCAGTGCTAGTGCCAACAAAGCAAAGCACAAGTACTTGCCCAACAACGTAACGGTATAAGTCGGTATATGTAAAAAAGAGCCCTCTGGCATCACTAAGTTAAGAAAAGGCACTACGATTAATACCGCAAGTAATACCATAATGGTATTTCTTGCTGCCTTATCGTTTTGAATTAAACGACCGATAAATGAATTTTTCATAATTAATCCTCCACGAACCGGCCTTTCAGTGCAAACAGCCCTCTTGGCCGCCACTGAATAAACAGAATAATAAAGATCAGCATCATAATCTTCGCCACAACAGCGCCCATTGCAGGCTCTAAGAATTTATTCACCACCCCCAAACTCATTGCGGCAAAGAAAGTACCCAACAAATTACCAACGCCACCAAAAACAACAACCATGAAGGAATCAATAATGTACTGCTGCCCCATATTGGGCCCAACATTGGTAATTTGGCTTAATGCAACGCCAGCAATCCCGGCAATTCCCGAGCCCAAGCCAAAGGTTAAGGCATCAACCCAGCTCGATCGAATACCCATAGAATTTGCCATGGCACGGTTCTGTGTAACCGCACGCATCTGTAAACCAAGCAACGTTTTCTTCAGCAATAAAACCAACAAACCTAAGACCAACAAGCTAAATATAATGATGTACAACCGGTTATAGGTAAATGTAAGTGCACCATTTATTTCCAGCATGCCGCTCATCCACTCAGGCGTAATTACAGCCACATTGTTAGAGCGGAAAGTGCGTACCAATTGTTGTAAAACTAAGCTAACACCAAAGGTCGCCAATAGTGTTTCCAAAGGGCGGCCATACAAATGCCGAATAATTGTGCGCTCAATAACAACACCAACAGCACCAGAAACCAAAAACGCCGCCGGAATGGCGATCAAGACCGAGACCTCGATCCATTGAGGGAAAATCTGCTGAATCGCAAAAGTGGTATAAGCGCCGAGCATAATCATCTCGCCGTGAGCCATATTAATAACCCCCATAACCCCAAAGGTAATGGCTAAACCTATCGCAGCAAGTAACAATACAGAACCTAAACTCAAACCAAAAAATAGTGTTTCGATAAAGGAATAAACACTGATTTTTCCATTAACTTTTTTCAGTGCCGCTACTGCAGCAGTAACAACTTCGGCGTCTTGTTCAATATATTGCCCCTCATCGTCCTTCGCCATAAGCCGCTGCAACAACGATACGGCAGCAGGCTCCACCGTTAACGAGAGTGTTTTGATCGCATTGAGTCGCGTTTCTTGGTCTTGCGAGGTAATGTCAATAGTCGCTAAAGCAACGCCCATTAACTCACGAATGACAGGGATTTTTTCTTTTTTGTACGCTTCAAAAATAAGAGGGCGTAAATCTTTGTTTGGCGCTTTAATCAAATTTTGTACGGATAATTTACGTACACTCACGATTGTTGAATTAATTTCAATACTCGCAAGCGCTGTACGTAAGGCCCGCCGCAAGCTGTTATTAATACGTATTTTTTTTACCTGCCCATTACTGTAGGCCACTATTTCATTATCAATAATATTTCGAAAGCTGTCGCCCTCTTGCGCAACAATAGCACCGCCATTTTTCACTACGTATAAACGGCCATCGAGCATAACTTTTAGCGTTGGCAATACCCGCTCATCATCAATTTCACTCAGCGCCTCTACCGCTTTAACTTTTTTCGAGTAAGACCCTTTACTCAAGGTTTTTACGTCGGTTTCGAAATCGGCAGCCATAGTCATTGAAGCCATCAAAAATAGCCCCAACATCCCTAGCCAACTGACTACTTGCTTTACTCTACACATAAAAATCCCATTTTGAGGAATTGGCTGTTTTACAGCCTTATATTTTTAAGGGAGGAAAAAAAACGCGGCCAATCTATATAAACTAGGCGAACCCAAATTTACATAAATTAACCGCGTTATATTGCACCATTTAGCTAGCCGCTAAAAATAGCCGCCATTCTTACATTATTAGTAATTTTGACCCGAGCATTTACCGGTTTTAATGTTGAAGTTTCCACAAGAAATTGGCTTACTCCAGTCGGCCACCAAATTAGCTGACTCAGGAAGGAAATCAGTCCAAGCATCGCCAATAACGCCACCAGGCGTTTGCCATACTGTTTCGAACTGTCCATCTTCTTGAATTTCACCAATCAACACAGGCTTGGTGAGGTGATGGTTAGTATTCATCACGGCAATGCCGCCCGTTAGGTTAGGAACCGTAACGCCATACATCGCTTCACGCACAGCATCCACATCAGCCGTACCGGCTTTTTCAACCGCTTTTGCCCACATTTCAAAACCAATGTAAGTCGCTTCCATCGGATCATTAGTTACACGTTTTTTATCTTTAATGTACTTATGCCACATAGCAATAAATGCATCATTCGCTTCACTTTCAGCGCTCATGAAATAGTTCCATGCGGCTAAGTGACCCACCAACGGCTTAGTATCAAAACCTGACAATTCTTCTTCGCCTACCGAAAAGGCCACTACAGGGATATCTTCTGCAGTAACACCGGCATTCGCCAATTCTTTATAGAATGGAACGTTTGCATCACCGTTTACAGTAGAAACCACCGCGGTCTTTTTACCTGCAGAGCCAAACTTTTTAATGTCCGCTACGCGAGTCTGCCAATCACTGTGACCAAAAGGCGTGTAGTTGATAGAGATATCCGCTTTTTTCACGCCTTTGCTGATCAGGTACTGCTCTAATATTTTATTGGTCGTACGCGGGTAAACATAATCTGTACCCTCTAAAATCCAACGCTCTACCCCTTCTTCATTCATGAGGTAATCAACCGATGGAATGGCCTGCTGATTAGGCGCTGCGCCGGTGTAAAATACGTTTTTAGACGACTCTTCACCTTCGTATTGCACAGGGTAAAACAACAAACCGTTTAGCTCTTCAATGACCGGTAATACTGATTTACGAGAAACCGAAGTCCAGCAACCAAAAATTACATCGACTTTGTCTTTCTCGAGTAACTGCTTTGTTTTTTCGGCGAACAACGGCCAGTTTGATGCAGGGTCAACCACGACAGCTTCCAACTTCTTACCGAGTAAGCCGCCTTTTTTGTTTTGCTCTTCTACCATCATTAAAACAGTGTCTTTTAATGTGGTTTCACTAATAGCCATAGTCCCGGATAAAGAGTGAAGAACACCCACTTTAATCGTGTCTGCAGCGTGAACAGCCATTGCACCAGCCGTAAGCGCGGCGATAGAAATAGCCATACTGGTATTTCTTATAATGTTTTTAAAAGAATGCTTCATCGTTTTCTCCTAGATAGCGGTATAAATAATTTTTATAAGATAATTTAACCAAACACAACGTTCGACAAATCTGGATATCCAGTAATTGCAGATATAATGCCAAGCATGCGTAATACCGATAAAAAACTTGTTTATCGGTATGCAGGCCGCGAAACAAAGGGGGGAGCCCCGGCTCATACTTTGCAAACGCGAAGTCATTCGAAAATAAAGAAGGGAGGCGCCGCACACTATAAGTGCAGAAAATCATAACAGTGCACTACCGGATTCAATTTGGTGCGCAACCCAAAAAGCCAGTATTCAGTAGCCGTTAAGTTGGCAAGTAGAAGAAGAAAAGAAAAAAGGAGGCCAAAATAAGGGCTAGATTGATGCTCTACGCCTTATTCTGGCCTCCTTTTGGTGCTGAGTAGCTTAAAAAATCCGAAGGAGGATTAGGCGCTAAGCTATGCCCGCTTGCTGCGATAAAGTGGGGCGACCATTCCAAGTGCATAAACACCCACCAGTAAAGCTACCAGCGATAATGTCGAGCCACTAGCAAAACTGAAAATAGCTCCAGTCGCTTCTGCTCCGTGGGCCAAACCGTGACCTGTAAATATTGCCGCAGCAACAACTGGCGTCAGCGCCCCTAACTGCGCGCGCGTTACGGCTAAAATACCGACAACCGCCACCGAAACTAAAACAGCCATTTCCAACAACTTCAACTGCGCGCCCTCGATATTGCCAGCCAACACAACACTCCCGAAAAAGAGGGCGGCGACAGCCAGAATACTTTTAACAGCAAGTCCACGCGGCATCGTTAACAACCATACCCCCAAACATACGATTGCCGCTAAATGATCTAACCCCGTTAATGGGTGAACAACACCCTGCCAAAAACCACTCGCGCCATGGTCATTGTGCGCCAAAACAGGTAATGATAGTCCACCCAGTACCGCGCCCATTACAGCTTGTTGTATTTTCATAAAGCCCTCCCGTTACGTATTGTTTGGGCTAAGCATGCCCTGCGTTTCAATAAAAGACACGATATCGACCACACCCGTGCCGTCTTTTAAATTACTAAATACAAAAGGCTTTTCGCCGCGCATTTTTTTAGCATCGCGATCCATAACCGACAAATCGGCACCGACTAGCGGCGCTAAGTCGATTTTATTAATAATCAACAGGTCCGATTTTGTAATGCCTGGGCCACCCTTACGGGGAATTTTATCGCCCGCCGAAACATCAATCACATACAGGGTTAAGTCGGATAGCTCAGGGCTAAATGTCGCGGCCAGATTATCGCCACCGCTTTCAATCAGAATAATATCCAACCCAGGGAAGCGCTCATTTAGCTCGGCCACCGCCGATAAATTCATCGAGGCATCTTCGCGAATAGCAGTGTGTGGGCAGCCGCCGGTTTCCACGCCGATAATGCGATCTTGCTCTAGCGCTTCGTGGCGCAATAAAAACTCGGCATCTTCGCGGGTATAAATGTCATTCGTAATCACCGCTATGTTGTAACGGTTTTTAAGCTCTGCGCACAAAGTTTTAACCAGTGCCGTTTTACCAGAACCTACTGGCCCGCCAATACCTAATCGCAAAGCGGGTTTATTGGGTTGTGTACTACTCATACAGTATCCTTAAGATCGAAAAAGTCGGGAATATTGATATTCGTGTAATGTCGACGCTAATACTTGCCCCGGTAAACTGGTGCCAATGTTATCGTCGCTAATATTTTGCGCTGTTGCCACAGCCACGGGGATTGTCGGCAACAATTTAATCAGTAATTTTTGAGCAGTCGTTTGACCAAGAGGCACAATTTTAGTCGCTGCAGCCACTTGGTTTTCTAACCAGCTGTAAGCAAAGCTCTGCAGCAAGTCATTGATCGGTATATTCCAATGGCTGCCGGCTAAAGCAAACATCGCCACGAAACTAGGCTTTGCAATTGGGGCACTTATCGCTTCTGCGGGAAAATCTAAATCGGCTAATAAGCGACTTAAGGCGATGCCCAACTGCTCATCTTCTAGCAGTAGCTCACTGGTTTCACGGGAGGCACGTAAAAAGTAATTCCAGTGATTAATCGCTGCCCAATCTTTATCGCCCCAAGCACGATGGCATCGTATTAATATTGGCAAGTCTAAATGCCCAATGCCATGCAATAGAACACCCTGCAGCCAATCACTCACATCATCAGCCGTTTTTAATTGCCCGCCATCTATAGCAAACTCTAACCCCTGTGAATAAGCATAAGCGCCAACAGGCAACGCCGGGCTGGATAAGTGCAGCAGGTGTAATAAGGACTGCGAGCAATACCCGGCTGAAACCTCGGGTTGAGCCTTAATGTTCATGCGAGTGGCTATGACCATGCCCGCCGGAAGGAGCATGCCCAGCAGCGTAGGCCCCAGGCTCTGGCTGAAAAGAGGACTTCTCACACTCTACATTTAAGCCAAGGCCGCGCACCATATCGTCTAAAACGTGATCGTGCTGATAACGTAAAAAAGCATCGGTGATTTGTAAAGGTACATGGCGGTTACCCAAATGATAGGCCGCGCGGGTTAATTCCAAAGACGTTTTTGCGTATACCGTACTCACGCTTTCGGGGGCTGCTACTACCTTTGCAACCTCGCCCGTTGTACACAGTAATAAGTCACCATCCTTTAATACATGACCGCGCTCGATAAACCAGCCAAACTCCTTGCCACAAGTTGTTTGGCTACGGTGGCGGCTTTTTTGTCGATCATCAAAGGTTAACTCTAGCGTTAACGTCGGCGCTTGTACGGGTTCGGCAATCAACGAATGTGCTTCTAACATAAATATCCTAACAATCGTAATTTCAAAAAAATATTGTAACTATTAAGGCATGCAAAACTAGGTCGGCAAACTGATCATTTTCTGGGCCGCTCAAGCCATCCCTGGGCGCTATGCAAGCGCTCTGGAAAACATGCTCCTGCGTTTTCTC
>NZ_CEXWTU010000018.1:0-39826 GCF_982758155.1 Marinagarivorans sp.
GGAATTTTTGATTTGTGTTTGCGATAAGCGCCGTAATTTGGGTTCAAGTAATTCACCCTGCAGCTCGCAACTTGCCACTTCAGAGAACTCTCTAATTGCCGATTCGGCGGCAACTAAATTATCGCCGCGATAAAGCTCGACATGCAAACGCTCGAGCCCATCAAGCCCTTCAGCAAGAACGCTAACATTCGCCAAACCATCAACGCAAGTTACCGCCTCCTCGTGCACCTTGGCGTATTTACCCTCGTCGGAGTATGCATCCATCAAACCTAAACGCGCTTGAATCATGCCTTCGGTATGCGAAGAAGCCACAATATAAACATGACTTGGCTCGAAATTTAGCGACTTCGGTAAGCCCACCACAGGGGATTCACAACCGTAGCAACCGCCAATTTTGAGCACGTCGTTTTCATAAGCGACACGCAGGCGTGTAGGTGCTGGCGTAACCTCACCCTCAACAGGGTTCGCGGCGATAAGACGATAGTCATTAAGAACCCCCAAGCCACTATCTTCAGCCAAACCATAACGGCCCGACCAGTGAATAAAGACCATCTGCCCCGACAAATCATCAGCATCTGTCACCAACAGACCCACCTTCGCGAAATCATGCTCGATCCCGCCAACGCTAAGCACGTCAAGAGTTAAATCCAACGCCCCATCAACAACGGTTTTGGATAGCGCGTTGAAGTATATTTTATCCTGCCAAAAATCTAGACCTGCACCATTAAGAATAAACGTACCGTCATCCATTTGTACCGCGACTTCATCGGCCGCTATTAACGCAAGTCCATCTTCGCGTGATGTTACACCCCAATAATCAGCGATTGGAGTAAGTTCGACTTGCCCCGGGTCACGCAAATGCAACTGCAAGACTTCATCAACTTCACAACTGAAATCAACCCTAACACCAAGTTCAGTATAATCAGCTTCGGTTATTACCACCGTACCATCTGTAACGGGAGCAGGTTCTTTAATGCCAAACGACTGAACCCAAGCAACCAAAGTGTCATAATGCTCACGAGTGAACGGCTCTGACTGAGCAGCATTAACAGATGGCATATTCGCATTCTCACCGCCATAAAACTTAATGCGGCTCAATAAGAATGAATTTTCAGGGTCAAGTGGATTTATGTAGCCTTCGCCGTTACGTGCTCTGGCCAAGCGCCAGTCCTCATCAGTCTCGTAAGCTGCCCAGGCGCTATGAGAATTGAAGTGACAGCTAGCACAGTGGTCGTTGATGATTTTCAACGCTGTCGCAGTATCAACACTAGAACTGCTTGACGACTCCATAGCCGAACTACTTAATGCAACAGCACTACTTGAACTCACGGCGACCGAAGATGATGAAGGCATCTCTGACGAGCTTGCAACAGAAGAGCTCATCGATACCTGAGAGGATGACAAACTAGACGATAAGACAATGCTACTCGAATCAGCCATGCTACTTTGAGCTATCGAACTCGATGATGACTGCTGCGCTTCGCTACTCGACTCTTCCGCTAAGTTCAAAAGCCACGCTTTAACAACCTCATAATTGGCTTCAGTAAACGTTAACTTTTGATCGCTATTGTCAGGTGGCATATTCGAAGCCTCCCCTTCGTAGAAACTCATACGAGCCAACAAAGTCGATTCGAGGATATCACTGCGATTAATTAGATCACTGCCCGCAAAGGTTTGGGCTGCCAGCCAAGCCGCCTCATCATAAGCCACCCAGCCGGCATGCACATGGCAACTAGCGCATTGCGTACTCAGTATTTCAATCGCCGTTAACACTGCAGCAGAGGATGCAGCCACCGATGATTCAGAGCCTTCAGAACTTAAAGACGAAGATTGGACGCTGGATGATGATATCGGAGAGGCAGCACTACTAGCGCTAGACTGCTCAGCGGCACTACTGGCAACACTGCTAGCCGAACTTACTGCCGCTATGCTACTTTGAGCCGCAACACTGCTTGATGACTCGCTCACGGCAACAGAGGCAACACTCGATATAGGGGTTACAGGCACCGAGCTCAAACTATCAACACTAGAACTACCTACATCACTGGAAGATGAGGCTTCAACACTGCTCTCGCTGGTACTTTCAGCCTGCATCAAAAGCCAGTCTTTGATAACTTCATAATCAGTTTCAGTAAACGTTGATTCTTGCTCGCTATCAGCAGGCGGCATATTCGAAGCCTCTCCCGCGTAGAAACTCATACGAGCCAGTAAAGGTGATTTAAGGATATCGCTGCGATTGATTAGATCATTGCCGGCAAACGTTTTAGCCGCTAACCAAGCCGCCTCATCACCATAAGCCGTCCAACCATCGTGCCATCCCATATGGCAGCTAACACATTGCGCATCCAGTATTTCAATCGCCGTTAACACTGCAGCAGAGGAAACCGCAACCGATGATTCGGAGCCTTCAGAACTTAAAGACGAAGATTGGACACTGGAGGATGATACCGGAGAGGCAGCACTGCTAGCGCTAGATAGCTCAGAGGCACTACTGGCAACACTACTAGCCGAACTCACTGCCACTACACTACTTTGAGCCAAAACACTGCTTGATGACTCGCTCACGGCAACAGAAGCAACACTCGATATAGGGTTTGCAGACACAGAACTAGAACTCTCAACACTAGAACTACCTACATCACTGGAAGAGGAGGCATCGGAACTGCTCTCGCTGGTACTTCCAGCCTGCATCAAAAGCCAGTCTTTGATAACTTCATAATCGGCTTCAGTGAACGTTGATTCTTGATCGCTACCAGCAGGCGGCATATTCGAAGCCTCTCCCGCGTAGAAAGTCATACGAGCCAATAAAGGCGACGCAAGAATATCGCTGCGGTTGATTAGATCACTGCCGGCAAACGTTTTAGCCGCTAGCCAAGCCGCCTCATCATAATCTGCCCAGCTAACATGGGTATGGCAACTCGCACATTGCGCACCCAGCATTTCAATCGCCTTTAACACTGCAACAGAGGATACCGCCACCGATGATTCGGAGCCCTCAGAACTTAAAGACGAAGATTGGACGCTCGAGGATGATATCGGGGCCGAAGAGCTACTAACACTCGACACCTCAACTGAACTGCTGCTAGCTAGGCTCATCGATGAAGATGAAATTTCAGCTACCGAAGAATTTACCGCTACTGAAGAGCTGCTAGCTACTGCAGCGGAGGAACTCGCTAAAGAAGAGCTAAAAGATACTTGCGCCAAGCTCGATACAGCAACATTAGAACTAAGCGACACACCCGTACTGCTTGAAGACAATAAACTATTAGCCACGGAAGAGCTTTGCGGCACACTTGAGGATGAAACAATGGCTACGCTACTCAATGCTGCAGAGCTACTAGCTAAAGGACTTGAGCTTACCGGCAACGCCTGAGTAGACGATGCGACCAGCTGCCCGCCGGAAGGCGTTTCTTGCTCGACCTCACTACCACAACCAGCCAACAACAAAGCGAAGAGAAACACTGTTGATTTAAAGGTGCAGAAAGGGAACCTATACATACTTACTCCAATTAACGCTACACAATTACCCTTCAACTAACACCTCAGTGCATTAGCGAACAGAACGAGTACCGCAAAACTCAAGGATGGCTCAATGTGAATATTTTCAATCTGAATTTAAAAGAGCCCAGCACACAATCAAATTGAATTAAGGTACTTCTAGTGCAAACATTAGCACAGCGAGGTTTTAAGCAATATATCTCTTGGTTTTGACAACCACCTTTTGTGAGGTAATAGAGACTAACACGCTACCTAAACAGCCAATAAAACAATCCAAACGACAAAATGAACGCACCGTCGCTTTTAAGCGAAGAAAAAACTGTCGCATAAAGTAACTCGCTTTCACCAGAATCATTCAAAAAAAATAAGAAATATGAAAAAACGGCCTAGCAAAGAGACTCTGCTCGACCGTTTTTGTAACCATACTTATAACTGGATACATTTTAACCACATAAAGCTTGAGTGTCGACAAGCCTTACATCACAACTGTGATGCACATTAAACGCTGATATTGTCAAAAAAACGGACTTTGCGTGAAGAACTAATAAAGCAAGCATTCACTCCAATAAAGATCAGATATAACACTGTATATACGACAAATAACACCACAGGCAGGAAAATAAACACCAAACCCTCACGCTATCCAATAAAAGAGTGTACACAGATGAGTATTGAAAATATAAAGGAGAACTAAGTTTTATCGGGCCTGTAGCCGTAAGGCATTGATGACGACAACCAAAGAGCTCAAGGACATACCTATTGCCGCCAACCAAGGGGGAATAAAACCACTCGCAGCAAGGGGCAAAGCGCAAATATTGTAAGCCAGCGCCCAAGCCAAATTTTGTCGAATAATTAGGCGTGCCTTCCTTGAAGCAGTCAATGCCGCAGGTATCGCACGCAAGTCATCCAGCAACAAAATGGCTCCCGATTGTAATTTGGCGAAGTCGCTCGCTCCAGCCATAGCAATCGACGCTGTTGCGGCCGCCAAGACAGGCACATCGTTTATACCATCTCCAACCATAAGCACTTGTGCACCCTCTTTCTGTAATTTCTGGACATACAATAATTTTTCAGAAGGTGCCTGTCCTGCAAGCGCTTGGTCGATCCCAAGAAGCTCACTTAAAGCCGTTACATTCTCCTTGCGATCACCACTCAAGCAATGAACCCGAAGCCCTTGTGCCTGCAACAACGAAACCGCTTCTTGCGCAGAAGTTCTCACACTATCAGCTAAACGCAACCATGCAGTAGGCTTTTCATTGGCAGACAAAAGAAGCCAAAGCCCATCACTCGGATAATTTATAGCTTGATCAGGGCAGGCAAACACGGGACGGCCCAAGCGATAAACAACGTCATCGATAGTCCCCATTACCCCGAGCCCGGTATAGCTCTGCGCAGATGAACACGTAACAATGGGCTCAATATCTTCGAAAGCTTTAGCAATAGGGTGTGAACTAACCCGCTGTAAGCTCGCACATATAGACAGAACATCTTTTTCGGATAGTACAGTGCCTATAAGCTGGGTTTGCACTATAGAAAAGTGGCCCTGGGTGAGAGTCCCTGTTTTATCAAAAACCACATCACTAATGTGAGGCAGCACCTCTATCACTGAGCCTGACGTCACCAGCACCCCTCCCTTGCGCATTCGGCCTGAAGCCGCAGTCACTGCAGCCGGCGTCGCCAAAGAAAGTGCGCAGGGGCACGTTACGACCAATACAGAAAGAGTAATCCATAAAGCTTGATCCGGGGCCTGCCACAACCAATAACCAGCAACACAAACGGACACCAATAAAACAGCGGATACAAAATAGCTGGCAATGCGATCAGCTAAAGCGACCAAAGGCGGTTTATGCTCTAACCCCTGCTCGACAAGACGCTCTATTTCAGCAAGCCGAGTATCAGAACCTAACGCCTTAACCTCGACAACTAAACCCGACTCAACATTCTGGCTTCCAGCAACAACGCTATCGCCAGCCGATTTTGATCGAGGAAAAGACTCCCCTGTCAATAATGACTCATCCGCACTACTGACCCCCTCAATCACTTCACCATCACACGGAAAGGTTTCGCCTGAAGCCACCCATAAACGATCCCCTAATGACAAACCAGAAAGCGGCACAACTTTTTTTTTGCCCGCGGAATCGATAGTTACGGCCGCCATGGGGATTAAACGCTGCAAGCCCTGACCCGACAAAAAATTGCTGTAGCGCACACGCTGCTCAAGATAGCGGCCCAACAATAGAAAAAAGATAAACATGGATACAGAGTCGAAATAGACATCACCACTGCGTGTCAAGGTAGCTACAACGCTCGCGCCAAAAGCCAGTATTAACGCTATAGAGACAGGGACATCCATCGTGAGGTGTCTTAACTTTAACGCACGCAGAGCCGCAGTAAAAAACGGAGATCCGCTGTACAGCAATACCGGTGCAGCAAACAGCAGGCTCACACACCGCAAATAAAATTCCCACTCCTGCGATATACCCTGAAGGCCTCCAGCATGAAGTGCAATAGAGACCATTCCTGCCTGCATCATGCCTAAACCAGCAACCCCCAAACGCAACAAGGCCGTTCGTTGCCGCTGTAGCCAGGAAGCCTGCACAGCGCCCCCCGAACTAGGTGACGCCTTAAAACCCACTTTAGCTAGAGCGGCAAAAATTTCACTGACACGCAATACATCCGGGTCGAATGTAATGCGCCCTTGATGGCTACTGGCATTAACACTAACTTTAATAATTCCAGGAAACGTCAATAAATGCTTTTCTATTAGCCACACACACGCCGCGCAAGAAATGCCATCAACGTTAAGATTTACTAGCGAATATTGATTATCAGTGCCCGCACTAAGCACAAACTCAGTCTGCACATCAGGTAAATCATAAACACTGTACGCATCCCCAATTACTATTGGGTCTGGGCGAGCATTCTGCCCTCCCCGATAGGAATAAAAGCTTTCAAGTCCGCCACTGATAATGGCAGTAGCGATAGCTTGGCAGCCAGCACAACAAAACGCGTGAGGCTCGTCGTGAATAGTTACAGTAAAAGCAGCTACGCTCGGCTGAGCGCAATGAAAACAAGGATCAAGAAGCATTAATGAGAAGTAGCAAATAATTCTTTACGGGTACGATTGGTTGAGTCCACATCGGCAAGGTTTATATCAGAAGGGATACGCCATTTCTTTTCAACTCCACCGTCACTAACAGCGCCTAGTAATGAAATATACCAACGCCCCCTTTCAAGCTGAAGCAAGTCTGCACGGTAGCGCTTGGGAGAAACTTGTTTGAGCATTAAGGTAAAATCTTTATCGGCATGGGCGGGATGTGAAAACTGAACTTCCAGACTATCACTCGGCAGAACTTCAGCAGATAAAAACCACAATTCGCCAACAGTCCAATCGAATTGAACAACGCCGGCAACACCCAGCTCAACAGCTAACGCATGCTCTTCGAAGCGATGATTAATCATCCGCCCCTCTTTGTAATAGTTATCTAAAACACGATCATCTGCCCCCTTGAATGCCGTAGTTACCATCACGGGCACAGAAACTATTAACGTCAGCATCGGCGAGATCAACAACCAAAACCATAACTCTTTGTACCACGGCTTAGCCGGCGATAAAGTATTCATAATCATCTCTTTTTAGGCGCCATAAATACGGTTGCTTCGGTAGCGATCAACTCTGCATTATCTTCAGCAATAATACGAATCACTAAATCATTTTTTTCTTTTGTAATTTCAGAGCGTGGCGCAGCAATACGTATAGGCAATGTAAAAACCTCACCTTCATTAATAGGGACGGCATGGTATTTTTTTAAGGTATACGATAAATCGCCCTCAAGCTCTATACGGTAGGTATGAGTTTGGCGATCCATATTATTAATTTTAATGGTGTACACATTTTGTACCTCTTTACCCTGCACGCGGTACATTCTTGCACTGCGATCACGCAACACATCAACCCCCAGCGGGCTTCTTGTGTATATGTTGTACCCCAACAGCACCATCATGGTTAATACAATTGTAAAATAACCAAAAAGTCGCGGTCTAAAGAAATGTGTTTTGCCTGTTTTCAGCTCATCTTCAGAGGTAAAGCGTATTAACCCTTTAGGATAATCCATCTTATCCATAATGGCATCGCACGCATCCACACATAAGCCACAGTTAATACACTCGTATTGCGCCCCGTCTCGAATATCAATATCCACTGGACACACCTGCACACACCAAGAGCAGTCTACGCAATCCCCAAGACCTTGCGACTTATAATCCTCTTTAGGTTTTCTCGGCCCACGTGCCTCACCTCTAGCTTCATCGTACTGCACGTAAAGCGTATCGTTATCGTACATAACGGCCTGAAAACGCGCATAAGGACACATGTATTTACAAACCTGCTCTCGCAGCCAGCCCGCGTTCAAATAAGTAAACGCCGTAAATAAAAATGTCCAAAAAACAGCCGCGGCGGGTGTATCCCAAACAATACCCTCCGATGAAATAGCCGGTATGAACCCTATCAGTAAATCGCGAATCGGATAAAAATAACCGATAAAGGTGGCACCCGTAATGAACGCAATCAAAAACCAAAGGCTATGCTTACTGCCCTTTCGAACAAGCTTTTCGGTACTCCACGGCTGCTTATCTAGCTTGATACGCTTATTCCGATCACCCTCGCATAAATCTTCAACCCAAATAAACATTAAGGTCCATACCGTTTGCGGGCAGGTAAAACCACACCACACTCGGCCAACCGTCACCGTCACCGTAAACAACGCAAAAGCCGCAATAATAAGAGTCCACGCTAACAGCATGAAATCTTGCGGCCAAAAAGTAACGACTAAAATATGAAATTTACGTTCAGAAAGATCAAACAACATGGCCGGACGACCATCAATCACCAACCAAGGCATCAGGAGAAAACCCAACAATAACGGAATGCCCGTGTAGCGGCGCAAACGTTGGTAAAAGCCTTTGACCTTGCGAGTGTAGATTTTGGCCTCTGACTCGTACAGGTTTACATATCGAATTTCGTCATTCGGTGAGGTGTTTTTTTCGTCGGATTGAGACAACTAATGAGCACCTTTAATTCAAGATAAGAGAAGGGAATAAAGAAAGGAATACCGTATAACGATTTTTGCCACATAAAAAAGGCGCGCCATGCGCGCCCTTTCTAAGCCTACTTACTTAGACAAACTGTAAACATAAGCGGTTAAGAGATGAATCTTATCCTCTCGGAGCAAGTCTTTTTGTGCTGGCATACGGTTTACACGGCCGTTGCGCACAGTACTGGCAATGGTTTCGCGATTACTGTCGTAAAGCCAGATATCGTCAGTTAAATTAGGTGCGCCCATAGCAATAATGCCCTTAGCCTCAGCGCCGTGGCAAGTACTACAAATGGTACCAAATACCTCTTTACCTGCAGGTACCGCCGCTGCATCATGCTCCAAACCCGATAAGCTCAAAACATACTCAGTTACCGCAGCAACGCCATCTTCACCTATAGTTGCCCCCCACGCGGGCATGTTGGCATTACGACCACCGACAAGTGTGGCTTTAATTAGGTCAGGAGTGCCGCCGTGTAGCCAATCATTATCCGTAAGGTTAGGGAAACCATAGTTACCGCCACCATCAGCACCGTGGCAAACCGCACAGTTATTTGCAAATAATCGGACACCCATCTTCATGGCTTCAGGGTTTTCGCTAAGCGCCTCAACACTCATTTTATTGTAAGCATCGTAGCTATCAACATATTGCTCCCGCGCTTTTTCTTGCGCTGTCGCTAATTCACCAGTACTTGTCCAACCCAGAACGCCCTTCCAATTCCCTAAACCGGGGTACAGAACTAAGTATATCGCCGTAAAAATGATAGTTCCGACGAATAGCTGAAACCACCACTTAGGTAGCGGATTATCATATTCCTCAATGCCGTCATAGACGTGTCCTGTTGTATTATTTTCTGCTTCCACATCGTCTCGCTTGGCTACTTTTTTATTGGCAAAAAGTACCCAAGTACATAAACCTATGCACGCAAGGGTTAATACGATAACCCACCAACTCCAGAATGTACTCATCATTGTATTTAGCCCTTTTTCTTAGTCTCGTCAGCAGATGATGGCGATGCATCTTCGCCCTGCGCCGTGGGTTCATCGGCAAAAGGCAGTTGCGCTGCCTCATCAAATTGCTTGCGGCGTGAAGGCGAAAATGCCCACCAACACACGGCAAAAAAAGCGATGGCAACTAATACGGTTGCCACACTGCGTAATGTATTTATATCCACAATGGCTACCGCTTATGTGTCAGCAGCGTACCCAACTGCTGTAAATAAACGACGAGAGCATCAATTTCAGTACGCCCCTGCACAGCCGCTTTAGCACCCGCGATATCTTCGTCGGTATATGGCACGCCAACTCTACGCAAAGCCGCCATTTTTTTACCGGTATCATCACCGTCAAGCGTATTATCAAACAACCACGGGAACGCTGGCATATTCGATAAAGGAACGACACTGCGCGGGTCATATAAATGCGCGCGCTGCCATTCATCACTGTAACGCTGCCCTACACGCGCAAGATCTGGCCCAGTTCGCTTTGAGCCCCACAAGAATGGATGCTCATAAACACTCTCACCAGCTACAGAATAATGCCCGTAACGCTCCACTTCGGCGCGCAGTGGGCGGATCATTTGCGTATGGCACACATGGCAACCTTCGCGAATATAAATATCCCGCCCCTCTAACGTTAAAGCAGGCAAAGGCTTTAACCCTTCAATTGGCTGTGTAACATCGGGGGTAAAAAACTGCGGAACAATTTCTACCAAGGCGCCAAAACTAATCGCCACCACAACTAAGACACTCATTAAACCAATATTTTTTTCAACTATATCGTGATTTTTCATGCTCGCACTCCTATGCCGCTTGAGGCGTAGCTTTGGCTTCTTCAGGCTGCACTTCAAACTTCATAGTGCGAATAGCGTTATACGCCATTATCACCATGCCGCTTAAGAACAATGCACCACCCAAGAAACGCACAAAATAACCAGGACGACTAAACTCTACCGCCTGAATAAAGCTGTAAGTCAAAGTACCGTCAGCATTGAACTGGCGCCACATTTGCCCCTGGCCAATACCATTAACCCACATTGCAGCTACGTATAAAACAGTACCTACAGTTGCCAACCAAAAATGAACGTTAATAAGCTTCACACTGTGCATTTGTTTACGGCCAGCCAATATAGGTAACAAATGATAAATTGCCCCAATACTGATCATCGCAACCCAACCCAAAGCACCTGAATGCACGTGACCAATAGTCCAATCCGTATTGTGCGATAACGCATTAACGGTTTTGATTGCCATCATGGGGCCTTCGAAGGTACTCATTCCGTAAAACGACAACGAAACCACCAAAAAGCGTAATACCGGATCGGTTTTTAGCTTATGCCAAGCGCCTGATAGAGTCATCATGCCGTTGATCATGCCGCCCCATGAAGGCGCCAATAAGATTAAAGACATCACCATTCCTAAGCTTTGAGTCCAATCGGGTAAAGCGGAGTAATGAAGATGGTGCGAACCGGCCCATACATACAAAGAAATTAAAGCCCAGAAATGGACGATAGAAAGCTGGTAAGAATACACCGGGCGACCCGCCTGCTTTGGTACGAAGTAATACATCATGCCCAAAAAGCCAGCCGTTAAGAAGAAACCCACTGCATTGTGCCCATACCACCACTGAATCATGGCATCCATCGCGCCACTGTAAGCAGAGTAAGACTTCATAAAAGAAACAGGCACAGCCATGCTATTTACAACATGCAATAAGGCTACGGTAATAATGAAAGCGCCAAAGAACCAATTGGCCACATAAATATGAGGGGTTTTTCGCTTCATTATCGTGCCGAAAAACACGATGCCATAAGAGACCCAAACAAGCGTAATAAGGATATCTATTGGCCACTCAAGCTCTGCATATTCTTTGGCAGAGGTGTAGCCCATAGGTAAAGTGATCGCCGCCGCCACAATAACCAGCTGCCAACCCCAAAAAGTAAATGCAATCAGAGGCCCACCAAAAAGAGTGGCCTGGCATGTACGCTGAACAATGTAGTAAGAAGTTGCAAATAATGCACAGCCACCAAATGCAAAAATAACAGCATTGGTATGCAGTGGACGCAACCGACCAAAATGGCTGTAAGGCTGCAGGATGTTATTAAGCTCTGGCCACACCAACTGTGCCGCGATCAAAACGCCGAGCCCCATTCCCACAATTCCCCATAGTATTGTCGCTAATGAAAACGACCGTACAATATCGAAATTGTAAGCAGGAGTTTCGGACGCATGCGCCGAATGACTACTCATAGGATTTTCCCAAGTTTAAAATTAAAAGCAAAAAAGGTATCAACTGCAAAGCAGCACAAAAATACATTTAAGATAGTGGAAACTATAGCTTTTGCTGCACTTTTTATTAATGCGTTACGCATTCAAAGCTATAACCCAAAAAATACAAAGCCTTTGCAATAAACAAAGGCTTTGTTATTTCAACCTAACAAGCAAAACATAGCCAGCTTAAACCGCCAGCAAAGCATTGCTTTGTTTTCCATCAAAACAATGTTCGTTAAACTTAAAAAGCCATGCGCCCGCCAATGGCGAAAGAGCGCTGATCCGAACCAAAACCAATGTCGGCAGTCGCCGAAAAGTTGCCATTAAACCAGTACGCGCCGCCTACTTTGGCAAATAAATCGCCATCACCCAATGTCGAATAATCAACTTCAAAGTAGCCTTCAATACCCGGTACAACATAGCCACGGATACCGCCACCAAGGACTAAACCCGTATCGCCTCCGCCAGAATCATGTGATTCGTCAGAAAACCCAACAACGCCGTACAAATGAGAAGCTTCTCCCCATGCAGAGCGATAACCTACGCTGGCAGATAACGACGTTGAGCCACAAGCATCGCCAGTCACATCACCTAAGCTTCCGCGAGCAAAGATTTGCCCGTTAATATCAAATGAACCATCGATAAACAGACCGTCTTGTGAACAATCTCCATTCGGCAGACTCAAACGCTGTGCAAAGTACTTTACGCCAGCATAATTATAAGTCGGTCGAACTTTCTGTGTATTTTTCGGCTCGGCAGCATATGCACCCGAAGCCAGCAATGATGCTGCAACAACAGCCGTCATTAATATTTTCATGATTGTCTACCCTATTAGTATTAGAACAGTTTACGGCCTTTCTGAGCAGCAATACGCATACGTAAGGCATTCAGTTTGATAAAGCCCTCTGCATCTTTTTGATCGTATGCACCAGCATCATCTTCAAAGGTAGCAATTTTCTCATCGAATAGGCTTTGCTCAGAACGCCGCCCAACAGCCGAGACACTGCCTTTATACAGTTTCAATCGCACATCACCATTCACATTAGTTTGTGATTCATCAATGGCTTTTTGCAGCATGATTCGCTCTGGACTCCACCAGTAACCGTTATAAACCAGCTCGGTATACTTGGGCATAAGCGCATCTTTTAGATGAGCCACTTCACGATCCAAGGTAATGGATTCGATAGTGCGGTGAGCCTTCAACATGATCGTGCCGGCAGGTGTTTCATAGCAACCACGAGACTTCATACCCACATAACGGTTTTCGACAATATCTAAACGGCCAATACCGTGCTTACCGCCGATGGTATTCAAGGTTTCCATAACTGTTGCTGGGCTCATCGCTTCGCCATTGATCGCAACTATGTCGCCCTTTTCAAAGCTGACCTCGATATATTCAGCTGCGTCAGGGGCATTTTCTGGAGACACGCTCCAACGCCACATATCTTCTTCGGCTTCTGCCCATGGATCTTCTAAAATGCCACCTTCGTATGAAATATGCAGTAAGTTTGCATCCATTGAATAAGGCGACTTTTTCTTTTTGTTGAAGTCGACAGGGATATTATGCTTTTCGCAATACGCCATTAAAGTTTCACGGCTGGTTAAATCCCATTCACGCCATGGCGCAATAACCTTCACACCAGGTTTCAAGGCATAAGCGCCCAATTCGAAACGAACCTGATCGTTACCCTTCCCCGTAGCCCCGTGTGAGATTGCATCTGCACCGGTCTCATTAGCGATTTCGATTAAGCGCTTAGCAATTAAGGGGCGAGCAATAGATGTCCCCAATAAGTATTCACCCTCATAAATCGCATTGGCGCGAAACATGGGGAACACATAGTCGCGAGCAAACTCTTCGCGCAAGTCATCAATGTAGATTTCTTTAACGCCTAGGGCCTCTGCTTTAGCACGCGCAGGCTCTACTTCTTCACCCTGACCAATATCAGCAGTAAAGGTAACCACTTCGCAATTGTAAGTATCTTGCAACCAACGAACAATCACGGAGGTATCAAGACCACCCGAATAAGCCAGAACAACTTTATTTACAGACGACATAGAGGCTCCAAAGGTAGAAATTTGTGACAAATGGTAAAAACGGCGGCATTGTAGCGGGTACAGCGGTGAAATAACAGGTATAAGCACTGCCATTATGGTTAGCCAAAACAAACTTATGCGCGCCAAAAGTGTCTGCCTACCGAGGCAACCCTAACAATCATTAATCATTGGAGCTTTCCGCGAGCAGCCGCTCGCCCACTAGAGAAGCAAAATGGCAATTATATGACTCCTTTTATTGTGCGATTCCGATTCAAAAGCCTCGTGTTTTTATGGCTAGTACTCTCGCTCGCCACTATTAGCGAAGCCGCAACCATTAGCCGTACTGAATTCGGGCAAAACGCATATCCGATATGGAGCCCGCTATCATTTTTCGAGCGGCAAACCATTGGCGAGCGCCATGCCGCTGAAGCCGGCGACCCCGACGCCCTGCTCGCTCTCTACATTATGGCCTCCGGCCGCCATTCAGTTAATGACTACCAAACCATCAAAAAACAGATCGATGCTTTTATTCGCACGCTGCAAGATCGCACCGATGGAATGCTAGACCCTTGGCAACAGGGAGAATTACTGAACGGGGCTATGCATCATGCTTTCTTCAAAACACCAGCACAAAAAGACAAGTCATCTGATGATAGCGGTGAAGAGCAAAGTGCACCGCCAAATAACTACAACATCGATCAATCAACCCTAACGACTATATTTAGCCAAAATACGTTTAACTGTATCAGCTCCAGTTTGTTGTACGCCGTTTTAGCGCGACACCTCAACTTTGATGGCCGTGGCGTAATGCTACCTTCCCATGCATTTATTCAACTTGACTTCAATGACGGGAAAAGTGCTGAAGTTGAAACCACCAGCGCAACAGGTTACGACAAACACCACGACGCCGAATTTTATCAACGCTCGGCCGATGCATGGTTCAACCCGCGAGGTCTCGCGCCCTCGACCTACGAAGATTACCTCAGCCGAGAACTCATCCCTTTTTGGCAGCTTGGTACACGCAACATGCTGCACCAACATACCCACCCCAAGCGCATGAACGATATCGACCGTGGACGCCTCGCCGAGATTAGTGCATTCATTGACCCAAGCCATGAACCCGCACAAATTAACCGCATGCACTACTACACCACTGAAGCATCAAATCTAGCCGAAAAGCAGCAATGGCAAGATCTTACGCGCCTATTGTCAACCGTTATAGAGCAACTATCCCTCGACACCCCCAGCTTTAGCCACAACGAACAACTTCAAAATAGTTTTTTCTGGCTTAACTTGATATCTATTGAAGCCTACGCTCAACGCCTTGATTTAGAGTCAACGGTCAACGCTATTGAAGCGGCCAACAATCTTGCCTATAACGATGAACGTTTATCACGCGTTAAAAACCGCAGTGTCGATGCTCTAAATACACTATTGAAAAATGCGGTAACCCTCAAAGATTTTAACAGTGGCTTATATGCCATCACATCAATAGAGATGATTATTAGCGATCATCCGCACTACGCTGAAGCGTTAGAATGGTTTTACAATCAATGGGCAAAGTTTTACTGGGACACAGAGTCATGGCCCGATGCCGTTGCAATTTTAGAAGATTATCTAGCGCAACCATACTTGCCAAACGACATAGGAAAAACTCAAACAAACCTTGCTAATGCCTACAAAAACTGGGTACTGGATGAATTAGGCCGCAATAATATTGGAAGTGCAAAAGCGATCGCCTTTCAATGTGAAATGCAGCATTTGGATATTTTGGTCTGTAAACCCGCAATCGATGAAGTGACCATCGCTAACGCTAAATACACAAAACTAAATCCGATATCCCAATAAGAATTTATTACGGGCATGATCTAGGCCGTCGAAATATCGACTTTACCTAGGGTGATTAATTTCTAGCATTTGGATGCTGTTATTGTCGAAATTTCAATTTTCGTTTTTCATCATGACTAAATCGCCAGAAAAATGAGCTTAAAATATGGCTGCGGGGTTATTTTTTGGGCATTCAAGCGCCGGGAGCGCTTGTATAGCACCCAGGGATGGCTTGAGCGGCCCATAAAATGGCTGCGCAGTCATTACTGCGGATAGAGCCTTTTTCCGGGATACTGATTGTGGCCAAAAAGGGCTTATTTCGACGGCCTAGGCATGATCTCGAACAAGTGACGTAATCGGCGAGGCGATATTTAGAATAAGGGGCGGGGTAATAATAGTTTGTCCAATTAGAAAAGGGGCCTACAGGGAAGTAGATTATTAGAATAACGCATCGAGGCAGAAGCCTCTTATTAGACATTGCATCCGTATAGGGATATACGTTACAAGGGTAATTCAGGAGCAGTTACCGAGGCATGTAACGTTTTTAGCAACGCCGTTGAGGGAGCAGGAGGCAAGTATTATTGGATAAAGTGTTTTTTCCTCTACCCTAATATATCAGGGCAGAATGAATTAAAACCAGATTATGACGGGCACAAAAAAACGGTAAAGAACCTAACCCTTAAAATAGGTTCTTTACCGTTGCCGTACGCTAGCTTAGCTAGCGATATTATATTTATTTTTATTATGGAGTAATAGGATACGCCGGTAAGCTAAAGCCTCTAGCATTTGTAATGACTTCCCAAATATCGGGAATGTCATTCGTCGCATCAACATCTCCAGTAAAGTCGCCAGGGTAATCTACCGCAAGTAGATCAAGGAATAAAATGGCGCTATCATCAACAATTACTGTATCCGTTGTCTCATTGAATAAATCACCATCCACATCACGATCGTAAATAAAGCTTCCTGCACCGTCATACTCACAACTATTTGTGGGCGCAAAAGTAATATTTGACGACGAACCATTATCATTCACTGTGTAGATACCCGCCGTAGTGTCCAGCGTTAAATGCTGACGTTGAGCATAATCCATTAATGTATGGTCGCCATTAGGGCCCGCCCAGTTACAAATGAAGCCGCCGATAATGCCGAATTCATTAACAGCTGCCACATCCTGAACACGATCGCCATAACCAAACCAAGACTCTCCCGCAACACCGGCACTTAAACCCACATCTAATATGCGCGCATGACTATCAAAATTACCGGCCTGCCAAGTGTAGGTGTAACGACCTTCCAACTCTCCATCTACAGCGGTTGGATCATAAGCCGCAGTATAAACACTGAAGTTATCCGACCAATCGGCTAATGGCGACAATACAAAGCCAGTAATATAAACACTCTGCCCTTGTACCGATTCAGAAAACGCGCCATGAGCAACGCTATCGCCTTCAGCATTACCACAGAACTGCGCTTCGCGGCTTTGTAAACGTAAATCGGTTTCAGCATTTTTTACATAATGAACAGAGGTATAGCGAGTGACATCATTTTCACCAGCACCACAATTTCCACCATTAAAAGAGTCTTTAATTTCAAGCGTTAATAAGCCTTCATACAAATGGTCCGAGCTATCATCCTGCTCATGAACCAACGTTATGGAAACCTCCTCATCAACGCCATCGTCGTTGTAGTCCGCTAGTAATGTGATGTAGTACGAAGATAAAGTACCTCCGTCAATTTCTTCTACCAAGAAATCAACACCACTAGAATCCATACCTATCGGTAAATCGGCGCTAATATCTGCATCACCTGTTGCGTCATAATTAGCCTTCATTGCCGCAAGAACAGCTAGCGCCATCGTAGAACGACTTTCAACAGCATCCATTTGTGCATTTAATTGAGCTGCTGCACAAGCTTCTTCAACACCATCATCGTTTTCATCAGGCATAGTTTCGCGCCAAATACCTAAATCACCAGAAGGTAGTTGGCCGCTATTCCCAGCAGTTCCATCAGGATGCTCTTCATAGTCTAGTGTTGGCCCATAGCAATCCTGTGCATTTTGAGCCGTGCGAAAGAAATCCGCCATATCAAGATAGCTCGATAAAGAGCTTGGCGACGCTAATACCGTATTCACCAAAGTTTCAATATCCAATACGTGACGTACCTTTTGAGGAGCCTGCGTATCCGATTGAACCTCCAAGCCGGCCAATGGCGAGCTCACTGCAAGCTTCATAGGGAACCCACCTACAGCAGGCTCCATGCTCAGATAATAAGCATCATTCAGCTCTAGCAAATAGGCCGTTACATTAGCTGCGCACTCGCCACTGCACGAACCCGGTGCGGTGAAAGGCATACTAACCGCGTTGTAGTCCATCAGAGAGGCGGCATCGTGATATATATCTTCACGGATGGGTACAATTACAGAGTTGGCAAAAGCCCCGAATTGGTCAGTGCCGTCTGCACCATGACAGGCCGCACAATCAGTATCGTAGGTGCTCTTACCCAACTCCACATCACCGATAGGTTGATCACAAGCTTCAACCGCAGGATCACAATCTTCTGGTGGAGTGCAATCTTCAACCGCAGGATCACAACCTACTGGTGGAGCACAATCCTCGACCGCAGGATCGCAATCTTCTGGTGGAGTGCAATCTTCAACCGCTGGATCGCAATCTTCTGGTGGAGCACAATTCTCGACTGTAGAATCGCAATCTTCTGGTGGAGTGCAATCTTCAACCGCAGGATCGCAATTTACTGGCGGAGCACAATCCTCAACCGCAGGATCACAATCTACTGGCGGAGCACAGTCCTCAACCGCAGGGTCACAATCTTCTGGTGGAGTGCAATCTTCAACCGCAGGATCACAATCTTCTGGTGGAGTGCAATTTTCAACCGTTGGATCGCAATCTTCTGGTGGAGCACAATTCTCGACCGTAGGATCACAATCTTCTGGTGGAGTACAATCCTCAACCGCAGGATCACAACCTACTGGTGGAGCACAATCCTCAACCGCAGGGTCACAATCTTCCGGTGGAGTGCAATCTTCAACCGCAGGATCACAATCTTCTGGTGGAGTGCAATTTTCAACCGTTGGATCGCAATCTTCTGGTGGAGCACAATTCTCGACCGTAGGATCACAATCTTCTGGTGGAGTACAATCCTCAACCGCAGGATCACAACCTACTGGTGGAGCACAATCCTCAACCGCAGGATCACAATCTTCTGGTGGAGTGCAATCTTCAACAGCAGGATCGCAATCTACTGGTGGCGTGCAATCTTCAAACGCAGGATCGCAATCTACTGGCGGAGCACAATCCTCAACCACAGGATCGCAATCTACTGGTGGAGCACAATCCTCAACCGCAGGGTCACAATCTACTGGCGGAGCACAATTCTCTACCGCAGGATCGCAATCTTCTGGTGGAGTGCAATCTTCAACCGCTGGGTTGCAATCATCATGAGGCATACAATCACCCGCCAGCGAATCACAAGGCTCGCCACCCATTTCCAAGTAGAAGTCCAATACAACATCATCACGCGCAATCGCATTGAAGGTAAAAGCCGTTTCTACTTCACCCGCAAATGAAACGCTAGCGAGGCGAACTATAGGCATAGCCTCCCCTGTTGTATCAACGAAGATCGCACTAGCATCACTATCCAACAAGTCACTAACAGTCTCTGGGTAAGCAAACTCGATAACTTCAGTACTACCAACAAAGCTTATCACTAGTGGCTCAGCGGATAGGAGCTCAGCCGTTTCTTGACCCTCTACATCCATATAATGAACATAATTGGCGAATAAAGATTCCCCTGTCACTGTGCCATCGAGGCTAGTAATAATCACTTCGATAGAAGAATGCACGCCGTCGCTATAACCCTCGCCAAGCTGAATACTTGGAAGGTCATAACTAAACGTTTCTTCAAGTGAAACCAACTCAGCAAAGCTACCCGCTAGCATCGGTGTTTCTGAGGTCGCTGTCTCAGCGTCGGCGCTAGTGTCCTCAACCCAGTCCAGCACGACACCATTCGCACAGTTCAGGTTATCTTGACTCCAGCTATCCCACAGATGATCACATTCGAACATATAGACAGTTGCATCAGTCGTCAGCTCAGTAACATAAGCCATCGCACCGTCAGAAAATACTGCATCGTGCGCTACGCCTTTAGCGATATCACCAATAACATCTCGTATTTCCATACCCGAAATATCAAAAGCGGCTAACTCAACAGTTTTTGTAACACCATCAATTCCAAGTCCTAAAGAGGTAGCTTGCAGGGTGGCCAGTTCGCCATTTTCGCCATAACCCGTAATTTGATTAAGGTCATCAAAAACAACAACTCCACCTTCGGTCAACAAATACTCGGGCTCAGAATTATCCCAGGCGACCCAAGCGGCAGTTTCGTAATCCCAAGAAAAAGACTCCTCAACACCGTCATCAGTAATTACACCGTAATCGACATCAAAGTAACCGGCCTCAGGGCCACCGCCCGACCAAAACCAGTTAATACCGCCAACCGATACAACCTCTTGCTCATTCACTTCAACCGGGGGTAACGCATTCACGGTTACGTCGCTAATACATAAACCTAACGCTTCGTCGCCCGAGGTTTCAGTAAAGCTAAACCCTAATACGTCTTCAATGGCATCATAGAATTCACCGCTTGCCGCAAAATCCTCACTCTCGATAATTGCAAAGGATCCATCCTCAAGCAGTAAGGCGTGAATTTTGTGATCAGCGCCTTCAGGATGAATGAAGAGTTGAGAGCCAATAGTCTCAACAAACAATAACGATTTGTGCGTTTCTGCAGCTTCGCAGCTACCGGTCTCTTCGTCGTACTCTGTACTGCCTTCTGTCGGTGTTAATGTCGCAAGATAAACGCCCGATATTTCAACACCTACAGACTCACACACATCACCAATACCATTTTCATCGATATCATCCTGCTCAGGGTTGTATACCAAGACGCAATTATCATCCCGCCCTAATAAACCATCATCATCAAAATCGATGGCTTGCATAGGTGGAGTACACCCATCAGCGCCATCAGTACAATCTTCTGGTGGGTAGCAACCTTCCATAGTTAGCTCACAATCTTCGGGCGGATAGCAATCCGTCATCGTTGAATCACAACCCTCAGGAGGCATGCAGTCTTGCAAAGCAGGATCGCAATACTCGGGTGGACGACAATCTTCAAAAGCCGGATCGCATTCTCCTGAAGGCGAACAATCTTCAAACGCAGGATCACAATACTCTGGAGGATAGCAATCCTCAGGGAACATATCGCAATTAGGCTGGGGAGACTCTGGGATTTCAAGTTCGAAATCAACGACAATATCATCGCGCGCAATAGCATTCAGCGTCATGGCCATTTCTTCATCGCCACTAAGCTCTATGCTACCTTCGCGAACGAGTGGTTCTTGATCCAGCTCAGACTCAACCAAAATAAAACGACCCGCATCGCGCGCATCGATTTCTTCAAGCAGCTCGTCAGGATATATAAAGCTAATAAGCTCGATATCACCATAGGTTTCCAACGCAGCATCACCAGAAGCTATTAGCTCCACAGGCATCTCGTAGCCACCGTGATAATTCGCTAGGTAGTGAATCATCAAGTTAGCGCCGTCAACCGTACCGTCATCACTGGTTATATGCGCATGAACACTGAATTCTCCGTATTCATCAACACCACGTCCAACATAAACGCCCGCCGCTGGCATATCACCGTCTTCGGCTGTCGCCTCAACTCCAACCTCAACCCCAGCTTCAGAGTCATCGGCAGAAGAAACATCACCCGAACTACTGGCATCAGTTTCTGACATTTCCATATCAGGTGTCACCGAGATTAAATCGCTCAAACCAGCCGCAAATATAGGTTCCAAGTCACCATCAACCGTTTCTTCCCAGTCAATAATAAAACCGTTATTACACACTAAAGTAACATCTGCATCCCAGTCGTGATCACAGTCAAAGCTGTAGTTTGTGCTCTCTGCGATCAAAGTGGTGATATAGGCAATAGCGCCATCCGAAAATACTTCATTTGGTGTGCCATCCGCGAGCGGCCCAACCACATCTTCAATCGCCATACCACTAATATCAAACGAGGCTAATTCAACTAACGATTCAACACCATCAACCCACTGCCCATTACTGGTCGGCTGCAAAATACCCACCTCACCTTCTGGGCCGTAGCCTGTTATTGCATACAAATCATCAGATGCAACAATACCAAGCTCCGTTACAAAGAATTCAACGTCTGTACCGCCATCCAGCCAGGCTTGCGTTTCAAAATCCCAGCTGAAAGTCACTTCAGGTTGATTATCGAGTACGATTCCGTAATCAACATCAAGTGAAACCTCACCGAAATCAAAGCGATAGTCATAATCGAACCAAGTCACGCCGCCATTCGTGAATACGGCTTGCTCATTCACCTCGTCAGGACCGTAAGCAAAAACCGCAACAGTCTCACTACAGCCAATAACACTCGTTGTGTCACCCAAAGATTCAGTATCGATACTTTGCGTAGCGTCACTTTGTGCATCAGTTTCTAAACTTCCGTCTAACGAGCTTTCATCGCCAAAAGAAGATGAGTAGCCGTAGTCGTCATCATAAAGACTTTCGTAATCCGTATAATCAAAACTGAAAGTACCGCTAGTGTCATCATAAAAGCCACCTGCGCTATAGAAGGCATCGCCCCCCATCACGCTAAAGCTTCCATCTTCAGCCATAACGCCGTGCAGGCCATCCATTAGGTCATCGCCAACTTCATGAATAAATAACTGAGAACCAATGGATCGAACGGCAATTAACTTGCGCTCATCGTCAGCAACAACGCACCGGCCCGCATCTTCATCAAAGACTTCGCTGCCTTCTTGCTGGGTAAGCTCTGCCATGTATACGCCATCAATCTCAGGACCAACAGCTTCACAAGCATCACCAACACCATTTTCGTCGGTATCTATTTGATCTTCATTAGGTACGATTACGCAGTTATCTTCTCGGTCAAACCAACCGTCCATATCGGTATCATGTAATTCAGGTTCAGGGCGATCAGTATCGGTCGGCGGCTCATAACCCTCAAAGATACGAACGGCAACATCAAAGCCCGTATCGAAAACTTCTAAATCAAGAGAAACACCATCATTATTAAAACTAATGAATTGTAAAGCGCCCTGCCCCACCGGGATGAAAACACTGTCAACCTCAATAAATTCTCCAAGCTCTACATCATAAAAGCTTAAATAAGCATCAGTAGCGGCGCCATCTGCGAGGCGAATAACAATCTCGCCACCCACTATTTCAAAATCGAGTAATGCGGCACCAATATCTTCAGTATTAAAACCTTCATCTGCATTGTCGAAAAGCGATAATGGCTGTCCATCCTTAAATATAAAGTCGAATAAAGATTGCGGGCAGTCGTAGCACTCACCAGGGCTTCCCCCTGGATCAGTAGGCTGGCCATAGATTTCAAACCACTCCAAGAAACCTTGCCCCCCCTGATCAAACTGAACATAAAGTTGATACTGAGTATTATCGAATGCCACCATGAAATCGGCAAAGCCTGTCATTTCGGATACGATTGCCGCATAGGTACCGTCAGTCTCAGCTTCAATAATTTCTGGCCCATTAAAACCAAAGTACTCAACACGCTTGGCCGTATCCGCAAAGATAAAGGTCCAGTCCTGTAATTCCGCACTGTAGCTTAATGTGATGTCCGTATTTCCGTCGCCATCAATATCGTGCTCACCCTCTAACGCTTGACGAGGTGGAGGCATAAACCAGGCAACTTTAATTACACCATCACGAACAAAGCGAATATCAAAGTCAACGGGTTGACCGCTACTGTGTGAAACAAATAGATATCCAGGTGAAGATAATTCGAGAGTGTTATCTCCTTCGCCCTGATACTCATTACCACCAGCGGTTAGTGTGAAATGAGCAAAGACTTCTGATGTGCCGTCAGCATCAATAAATGCATCAACACCAATTTCCATGATCTTTTCGCCATTAAGCGGATCAACAAGAGCATAAAAACCCGATGTCGTTAATGGAATTTCACCACTAAAATCCAGTAGTTCACCACCGGCGAACTGTAAATCAATGAGTAAAGTATCCACCAACATCAAACTATCCCCTTCAGGAGATACAACAAAGAAGTCGGTTAATACGTCAGTAAAATTGTGATCACCACAAGTATTTGAGAATTCATCACTGGAAATAAAGCCGCACGTTGGCGCTTCTATTTCAGCACCATCAGCCACATCAAGATTCACATTAAAGGTAACTAATGCGTTCGCCTCTAAACGGCCACCGGTAAGATCTTTACGGCCGCCATCAGCAAAAGCCTCCGTTACATTACCTCCAAGTTCAATAATTGCAGATGAATCAGCTTCGTCACCAATAACCGTATCAAGCAATGTTAATAACGTGACATCCGCTTCACAATTCTCGTTAGATACGATTGTGAAGCCATCGCTGCTAGACAAACAAAGGCTTTGACCTAACTCAATCTTGATTTCGTTATCAACAAAGCCTCCGCCATTGCCTGCACCGCCAGAGACAACGACATCATCGAAGCGCAATACACTCACACCGACAAAGTCACCCGCATCATTTTCTAGCTCCGCCTCAAATGTGAAATCACAGGTACGGCCGCCAACCCAAGGAATATCCAAAAAGAATTCTGGCCTTAAGTTTTGCCCCGCCGCATCAAACGCAGGCGCGTAGAAGGACATATTTTCTTCAGGTAAATAATTTTCACCAGGCAAAGAGCCCGCACAAAACACATTAAGCTCGTACTCTTTTGCACCGTTAATCGTTGCACCAGTTAAGGTAAATCCTCGCGTGACGTCCAAAGAACTAAGGCCACCGAAATCAGTAGGTTCATCCGTACCCAAAGCTATACGCATCTCACTCAAAACAGCAATGTCATCAGGAATTCTTATCGTTAAAGCCCCCGGTAGACTTGGACGAGCAGGGCACACCTCGTTGCCGCACATGAAAAGGTTTCCTTCGAGGTCAGTTGGCACACGGAAAGTGATTTCGTAATCGATATCAACACGACCACCCAATTCACTTAGCGTCGAATCTGGCACTGTTAATTGAAAAGCCACGCCATCGCCAGACCTAGAGTCCAAGCTAATCGTTACACCGCCATCAACGCTACGAGAAGTACATTGAAAATCAGTAAAGTTCTCTGTAGACGCGTCAAGTTTCGGTGGTGTACAGGTAAAAATAACTTGCCGATCTGAATCACCGCCGAATATATCACTGTCTAATACAACCGCTTGAATCTCACCTGGGTACACATTAACCGTCTCGACTATCAATGATTTTACCGTACCCACATCAGCGGCAGATTCCGCCGCTATAAAAACAGCAAGCCCCTCATTGAAACCATCATTATCTGACGAACTTGGTGCTATAGACCCAGGGATATTAGGGTCTTGATCGTTAGGATCAAATACGAACGGTACGCCATCAAAGTCGCTATCAAATACCACACCGACCGATGTATCGAGTGCGGACGACAGGTAAAGATTGGGTAGGTCACCTGGGCATGGGCGAGTTTCTTCAGCAAAACAGACCACTTCGTCAGGGCTAATATCACCTTCAGCCGATGGCATAAACGGTACAATTTCTAAGGAGATTTCAAAATTCGCCCAAGGATCACCCGCTGGCTTATCCCGTATTACACGAGCAAGGTAAACAGGACTTTCACCGTTATTAACATTATTATCGAAGATAGCAATAATGTTGTTGTGCTTAAGGTTCGTCACAAAGTTTTTTGCGTTCTCAGGCGCAGGCGTCATTGTGTATTTACGATCTTGCTTGTTAAAACTTAAGTTAACAAACGTAATGCCTTCACGGCCAGCATCTATACGTACAGGAATCGTACTGAAATCTGGAGGACTGCCAAATACAGTATCAAAGTCACTTGCGGAAACAATTTTTTCCTCAAAGTGCTCAGAAGCATAGCGAATAACAATACCATCGGTAGCAGCGGCTAATTGCGTATAATCATCTTGCGAACCACCAAATGATAACTCTTGCGCGGGTAACACTTGCGGACCGGCATAATCAGAGGGTGACTCGATAATCAACCAATCACCATAGGCCAGATAGTTATACATAGGTCCGACATTAACATCTGAACCGTCAGTTGGCGCACCACTAAAATCATCGAATCCGGCTTCTGGTATATCTAAGCTGCCCACATTACTAATACCGGCGAAACCAATATCAATAAAGCCAACCTCTTCACCGTTAGGCTCAAGGAAAAAGTCTAAGAAGCGTAATTCAATGACCCAATAAATACCCTTGCGATCACGCATAAGGTACAGACGATCGTACTGCCAATTATCAATATCTCTATCAACAATAATTTCTGGTTCTAGTAGCAATTCATTCGCGAGCAAGTCTTCTACAACGCCGCGTAAATTAGTGCTTTGAATAGAATGCATTCCAAACAACGGCTCTAAACCAGCGTCAGCCTCAATCGATAGAACCAGTTCTCCATTTTGGTATTGACCAAACAATGGCGCAAAACCTACACCTTCGGCACCACTAATTGCGTAACCAGTTTCATCACCACCAAAATAGAAATCAGCCAAACCTTCCTGCTGTTCTTCCTCAAAAGAAGAAACATAAATTGGCGCGCCAGGTACTTCAAAATTGGATAAATCAACCCCTTCAGGTGCTTCATCACCGTTTCCATCAAAGCGCATTTGGTTAGCCATCAACCCAAGACCAGGGATCGCTGTAAATTGCTGATCCGGACCGATAAATAATGGGAACTCGGCATCGCAAATATTTATGGTGTCGGCATAGCCATCAACAAATATAAACAGCTCAGGCAAGTCATTTTGATATCCAGGAATTTTTAGTCGAATAACGTATTCACGACCAAATTGATCACCCATTTGTGAAGAGATATTGCCGATAGTGTAGGTTCGTCGAAGACTACCCTCACCCTCAAGTAGCTCTGATGCGAATGTAACATCTGCTACAGCATCACCTTTAAAGAACTCACCCGTTTCAGGGTTAATTTCAACAGGAAACACACTGAGCTCTAAACCCTTATCGTTAGGGTCTGTGCCATCAAAGCGCTCAATAGTACACTCTGCCGTTACAAATTCTGCACGGCCACCTAAATCTGCTTCAAGCTCTTCAATATTCTGCTCTTTAAACTCAGGGATTGTCGGTAAATCAGAAAGGCCTACAGCAAGCGTTGAACTTAAAGCTTTAAAGAATTCACCATTATTAATTTGAGTAATGTTCAGCAAAGACGAGACTAACGTACCCATAGAAACTGAGTCATTAGCACGCATGAACTTATAATTTTCAAAATTTGGAATGTAGCGATCACCAACAACGCCGGGTAAGGCTAGCGCGGTAAAGTATCCTTTATCTTTTTCAATCAAAAAATCACTTTTAATGATTAAATCCATAAAAAATAATGCTGCACGAATATTAATCGTACTTTCGCTTGTCAGGGTCTGACCAAATAATGAAGCAGGAACCGAAGATGTTAAACCGCGAACAACACGCTCTTGGGCTGCCCTATAGGCTGGCGCGCCAGCAACATTCACAGCGCCATCACTCACGCCAATCACTAAATCTTTATAGCCTTCAGGTACCGTTGGATAAATGCTCCCTAACGCTGTCGCCACGTCAAATGCATCTCCACTTGCATAACGTTCATTCTCAATAGCCGACTGCACCGCATCCGGCGAAAACTGTGCATAAAAACTTAAACGTTCGGTTAAGAATTTTGCTGCGGCACTAGGATCACTCGCTAGTGACAGGCTCAATGCACGCACAAGTTCAGAACTTTCTACCGTACTGGCACCTGTAGCTAACAGTTCACTTCTGCCGGTAAAAATAGGGAAACCTTCTGGCGTTACATTCACTTTTTCACGCCCCCACTTGAAGTTATCCGCAAGAACCTTGGCCAGATATCCAATTTTTACCGTAACGCTGCGATTCGCAACCAATGACGTAATCACCGCCTCAGAAACAAGAGTCGCATCACTCAACTGGTTATTTAACTCATGATATAAGCGAACTTGATCAATTAATTCGTAGTCCGCTTGTGAAGCAATAAACTCACTACCTAGCGGTGAATTACTGTCGGCGGCTATTCGCTCGAAAGCTGCATCAATATCATCTTGGCTAGGCAACTCAGCTACGACATCAGCTAAACTTTGCGCTACGGGTCGAGTATCTGATGCAATCTCACCGCATGCTGGTTTAACCGAAGAGTAAGCGCTGCCGTCATCGAGTACACCCTCACCCACTTTGAACAATCGAATACCTCGATCACCAAAGCCTTGCCCACCCGGTAATTCACAATTATCAATAAAGAAAGGGGCCTGAACATTTAAAGCAACAACTGCAGCATCACCCGCAGCGTTCTGCTCTAGCACAACACCTAACCCCATCGACAAGAAAAAGCGCTGTAATGCAATTGTTAACTGCTTGCTCTTTTGAAGCGCCTGCTCAGCCAACTTCGCATCTAATGCAGCTTGATCTTCTGCGCTTACACCAAAAAGGAGCGCAGCATCTTCTTCAATTCGCTCCTCAACAGTACTGTTAATGTTTTCAGAAAGAATGCTATCTAAACCCGATAATAAACCCTGTGAGTCACTGCCTAGCGAAGCACCCAACGTACTGTCTTCTTCGCTAATCACTTCATCCGCATTTATCGTCGTTTCTTCGAGGCCGGTAATTTGCTCATCGGTTAACTCCTCGTCATCGGAAATAACCAACGTATTTAAACTTTCAATTTCATCCGGAGGAAGATTAATTTCGAACTCGTCTTCCTGCGCTTTAACAACCGACTCTATCGATTGCCCTTCAGGAATTTGAATAATGTCATCGGCTGCTGCCGCTACAACGTCAATAATCGTCGCAGCAACATCTTCTACCACCGATGCCGCTAATTGATCGACAAGCGCCGCATCCACGCCCATATCTTTCAGGGAATTAATAGCGGACCGAATTTTATTAATAATGCCTTTAACAACACTGTGAACAATTGGGTTTACAGCCACAGGCGCTGGCTCGCCGGATTCGTCAAGCGCTGTAGGGTCGGCAATGGATTGAATGGCCAATGCACGCTGAACCCCGTTTTCCTCTTTAACCACTAAAGCCCGAACTTGCAATTTACCGAGCAACCTAAAGGCCACCAATATGTCGTCGTCCGTTGCTTCTTCCGTTATTTTATTAGCCGTGACCAAATACGCTTTAACATCCTTAGCGCGCACTTGATATTGACCTTCAGCATCGGTTTTCACCGTAGCAATCGGCGTGGTAAATTCAACATCGCTCAGTAAGAACAATGACACTAAAGCGCGCGCATTGACCATATCAGCGTTTGTTAAACTCGTTATTGCACCCTCTTCACCGGCACGGCGCAATTTAGAATAATAATTAGCAATACCGCCCGCTTTGCGCACGCCGACCTTACCAGACGGAGCGACTACGCTTGCTGTTGGGAAGGTGGTGACCTTACCTTGCAGTGTCACGGGGCTCACAACTACAGCTTCTGAGCTAGAACTGGCTTCACTACTGGCCGCAACAGATGAACTTGCAGCACTTGAACTCGCTGGGGATTCACTACTTGCCGAACTACTAACAGATGCAGGCACAGAGCTGGCAACACTGCTTGAGCTAGCGGCTTCGCTACTACTAACAGGGACGGGAGTTGAACTAACCGCAACACTGCTTGAGCTAGCCGTACTGCTAGAGCTAACAGCATCACTACTTGAACTCACTGCACTTGAAATAGTTACGCTACTCGAGCTGACCGCTGCTGCACTAGAATTTAGTGCAGCACTTGAGGATCCCCCCGTAGTAGTTGGCGTGCTAGTGGGTACAATCGGTACATCGTCCCCGCCGGAGCTACCGCACCCGGCAAGATAAATAGTAAACATTAAAGGTAACGCCCTGCTCAGCAATTTCATTATCAGCTCCTGCTGCTAATTAAACTTAATTAAGCGATACCGCCAACCCATTCACCTTTCCGGCACCCGTAAAAAGATTGGCGGTATAACTTCTTTCAATACCAGATAAAACCTTAGACCCGAAACTCTAATACAACTGTTTTAATTCACGGCATATAGCTAATCAGTTCAAGTACGATTCTTATATGCAAAATGGTGTTTGTTTTTGGCTAAAGCACAACGAACATTTGGCTTTTCACAGGCAAAAAAAAAGCACCTTTAAAAGGTGCTTTTTTTTTGACAGCCAACAATTACACATCAGACCAAACAGCAAATTCATTACCGCTCGGCTCATAGAAATGAAAGCGTCGCCCTCCAGGAAAGGAGAAAACGGGCTGCGTAATAACACCTCCGGCCTTCTCAACTTTTACCTGCGTTGCCTCCAAGTCTGCACTATAAAATACCAACAAAGCAGCACCCACTAACGCACGTGATTTTAACTCAGCTTGATAAAAGCCACCCTCCAAACCAGAATTAGTAAAAGCCGTGTAATCGGGGCCATAGTCTGTAAATACCCAATCAAAAGCGGCACCAAAAAAATCTTTTGTTGCCTCTAAATCAACAGCAGGAAATTCAACGTAATTCAGTTTTTCATGTTGATGCATTATTAACACCCTTAAACAGCGAATAAAGTAGCACTGCGTTACAGCGCCATCAGAAATACAACGCAAGAATATTAACACGACTCAAAGAGCAGCCCAAAAGATCACAGAGATCTTTAAACCTAAAACCTTATTTTATAAATGAGGCGTTTGCTGTGCCCACTAAACAACCGAGCACCCAAGGATAGCTGTCTGTCACATAATACCCATACTGCCCTGCCACGGTCATGCCATTACAAATATCTAAATCACCACTATCAGCAAATTCCCAATCATCAACATACATTCCATCGTAATTACCGCCAGGGTCATTCGCGCCATTGGGGCGGGCGCCAGCCTTTAAGGTGTACCCCGACAAAGCCTTGCGCACCGCTCCCGTCCCTATATCACTAAAATAACTGCCATATATAGGGAAACCATCCGCCGCAAAACCAATAACCGGTGATCCATTTGGCCCAGGATTATCATCAAATAATGCATTGGGGTTACCGTGATAATGATAAGTCCCATCAGGTTGTACATGCGCATTATGAATATCTGTACCAAAATTATTGCCTTCACCTAACGGGTCCAACAGCCAACCATCGGCTTGCGTACAGCCTGCAGGCGTATTACCTGCACTATCGGCCATAGGGCTGGACGGGTTGTAGCAACCGGCCGACAACAAATCCACCACAACGCCATTAAGCATTACGGCATCGTACATACGCTGAGAAAGAGCACTTACCGCATTCGCCACAACCGGTATTTGAGCAATGGTAAATGTACGACTAATAGCGCTTACCGCATGTGCAAAATGTGCATTTGAGTCATTAAAATTATGATTAGGGATCGCATTGCTCATCAACAAACAAGAGTTTCCCTCTAATACAATTACAACATTAGCTTCAAACCCTTGGCTTTCCTGAATATCCATAACGTTAGCAAAGAGTGTTTGCGCGTAATCGGCGCACGAGCCTGAGGTATTTGTGAAGATACTGTTTGTTATATCAACCGCAGCAACACTGCTTGCAGCCGCCGAAGACACACTGGAAGCCGGCACACTAGACCCAACAGAGCTAACACTACTCATAACACTGCCGGCCTGGGCGCTAGAGGTACCGGCATTCTGATTACCAGCCGGTGCAACAATGCCTTCATCGCCCCCACTACTGCCACAACCGGCCATCAATACGACACTAAATAGGATCATGCTATGTACGCCGGTAATAACCGACCAAGGCGGCTTAACCATCATAAAGGCTCCCAATGCTGTTTCTAGGTTGAATGCATATTGAGTAAAGCACACACGACCATAAAGGCTAACGCTCCTTACTTGAGCATCTCAGCAGAGTGTCGAATATGCTTACACCGCACTAGGGATTCACTAAATTCTGGCTTATTCAAACTTTCGCAATGGCGCCATAAACAACGCTACAGTGCGCGCCAATACTGCAGGGTATAGTACTTATGCGCATAGAATAAAACCCTCAATTTAGAATTGGTACGATATATGCTAAACAGTATTGAGTTAATACCATTAAACGCGACCAAGCCTCCACTGAACTGTTCGGTGATGGGTTGAAGCGGAATTACCTTTACAAGGGAGCCACAATGAAAAATATAATCGCAACATCAGCATTGGCAGTCGCCTCAGGCTTATTCAGTCTTTCGGCAAGTGCTTTAGTTCTTAATGAGTACAACGTGTTTACCGCTGAGGATTACACTCACGATAACGCTTCAATTGGCGGTAAAGCCTTTGTTGGTGGCGACGCATACATTAAAAACTGGCTGGATATTGGCCACCACCTCACTAACACTCCCACACTCGATACCCTTGTTACCGTTGGCGACATTAACTCTACGGGTGGCGGTGTCAATGTACAGGCCGGCAATATTGTTCACGGCGGTAGCGTTAGTAGCAATCTTAACTTCAACATGAATGGCGGCGGCAGTGTTCGTCAAGAATCGCAAGCGGCTTTAGCGGCACAACGCGATAGCATGATCGCTGAACTTAATGGCAACTCAACCAGCTATAGCAACATGGCATCTAACGGTAGCCTTGCACGCACTGGCAACACCGCCACATTCAACTACAGCGGCACGCAAAGCACAGCAGTTTTTAACGTCAATGCTGAAGATGTTTTTCAACAAAACACTGGCCTTAATTTAAACGCTGGCCTTGCTGAAACCGTCATTATCAATATTTCTACGCAAAGCAGTGGTTACAACTTTGTTTCTGGCGGCGGCATTAACTTTACCAACGGCTTTTCAAGTGCCGAGCCTAACGCCACCAACATTGGTGCCAGCAATATTTTGTGGAATTTCTACGACGCTGAATCAATCAACATTATGGGCTTAGATACCTTCCGCGGTTCTATCTTAGCCATGGGCGCTTCGGTTTACGGCAACCCAACAACCGATGGCACCATTGCCGTTAAGTCTTTATTCCAAACTCGCCAAATTCACAACTACACGTTTGTACCACCATCAGAAGTTCCTTTACCTGCATCAGTACAATTCATGTTGATGGGTATGGCGGCATTGGTTGGCCTACGTCGCTGGCGTAAACGCAAAACCGCTCAAGCGTAAGTCTCGCTTAGCGCCATAAAAAAAGGCCTTGATGCATTGCGCATCAAGGCCTTTTTTTATGGCCGACTTAAATGGTTTAGTCAGCTTTTACAGCGATATCCCATTGTTGTCGAATTTCAGCAATCTTCTGCGCTAGCGCCTCACTCCCCTTATTTTTACTCATTAAATCCTTCAGCATATCTTGCGCTTTTTGAGGCTTACCACTGCGATGCATAGAGTCCGCATAGTGCAATCGTATATCATCGATATCCGCTAAGCTTAGCGCCTTATCAAACATATAATTAGCTTCTGTGAATTTACCGGCAGCCATTAATACAACGCCATGGGTGTCTAATAAAGCGGGGTTACCTGAAGAGGCAAACCCCTCCGTTAACTGTAAAGCTTTTCGTGAATTCGCATTACTCAACAACTCACCCACCAACAACAAAGCATAATTATTACGAACCACATTATTACTCGCATCCACCAAGAGTAAGGTCTCATAGACTTCACCGGCATCCGCTAATAAATTTTCCTGTTCTAGCTGCCTCGCATAAGCAATACCGACACTCATATTTTGAGACTGTTTATAATGCTCAGCCAACAAAGCCAAAGCTGCCGCATTATCGCCCCGATAGCGTTTAAACATTGCCAGCGCTATAACGCCCTCAGGCCAAGCAGGGTACTGGCCAACCGCTACAGATAATTGTGCGATGGCACCTTCGGGGTTTTGCTTAAACATTAACTGAGCCAACAATAATTGCGCCGTTAAATCATTAGCATTAACCTCTGTATGCTTGATTAAAAACGTTTCAAAAGCCTTAACAGCCTGGACTTTTTGCGCATTCACGAACATCGCTTTTAACGCTTTATCGTAACGCCCTCGGGAACTCACTGCACGGCCAAAAAAATCCATTGCCGGTACGTGGTCACCTTGTTGCTGCAGAATAAAACCTTCAAAAAATAGTAAATCGGCTGCGTCAATCTTTAGCGCTTGCAATCTTTCAAGCGCCGCCCTTGCCGCCTTAACGTTCGAGCGTAAAGCCGCAACCTGTAAACGAATCCCCAAAAAGGCACTGTCATTCGGGTAATGGTGTAACGCGCGCGCCAACAAACCCTCTGCGTCGGCTAAATTCTGTTTACCAAAAGCCTCATATATTTGAAACAATAGAACCGTATGATTATTGGGATCCACCAGCGCAATTCTTTGATAAAAATCCTTAGCAAGGCTCACATTACCCTGCTGCTGATAATGCTCTGCCAACAGTAACAACGCATCAATCGATTGCCCATTACTCACCAAAATTTTATTCAGATAAACCACGGCATCAGCAGACCGACCTTCACGCATTAATAGCTTAGCTTGCAACAACAGCGCTTTTGAATGATTAGCCTCTAACACTAAAACCGATTTCACCAAAACATCGGCGCTCTCAACATCCCCTTGTAACCATGCAAGCTCTGCTAGCATAGCGTTTGCCTCAGCAAGCGCCGCGGGTGTTTGATCCGTCATTGCCGTAATCGTTGTTAAATCCTGGCGGGCAAGCACAACATTGCTATTTCTGAAAGCGGCATTAACACGATAAAACAGTAACCCGGTAGGGTTATTCGCCGCTTTAATAAAACGCTCTAATAATTTACCGGCTTCTTCAGGGTTATCCTGCTTCACCAAATCCACCAATAAAACCTGCAAAGCATCGGCTTGCGGATACTGCTGAATATAACGTTCTAACTCGTCAATCGCCGCTGCACGCCCCCTCTGGTCATTAATTAATTTTGCCAATTTAATAATTTGCGCATCGGTATTATCACTAAAACGAATGAGCGCTTTCAGATCTTTTATAGAAGCATCAATATCTCCGCTCGCTTCATTAACCTCAACCCGTAGCACTCGGTATTGCGGGTTTTGCGCATCCAACTCAATAGCTCGATCCAATGCATCAATCGCCTGCGACCAATGCCCTTGCTTTTGTGCCGCCACACCTAACAGGCCCAACAACTCGGCGCTTTCCGGGAACGCCTCTAAAGCCTGCTTGCCTAATAAATTCGCTTGCGACCAATCATCTTCAGCTATAGCCACGGCTAACGCCAACTGATAATACGGTAAAGATAGAGGCTGTAATTTTGCTAATGTACGAGCCGATACTTGCGCCGTTGGTAAATCCCCCATCAGCAGCGAAATCTCACCCAACTCAAATACAGCTACAGCATTTTCAGGACTAAAAACTACGGCTTTTTGAAGGTGAAACTGCCTTGCAGCGACATCTTCCTTTTCCTTCGCCAATGCCGCTAAGCCAAAATGCGCATCGCCATTTACTGAGTCCACCGCAAGTGCATTACGGTACTGCACGCGCGCTTTACCCAATAGATTTTGCTCATAAAAATCTTGCCCGCTACGCAAATAATCCTCGGCGGTTTTTTCCTTTTTACAGCCTGTACCTACCAACGCCAATACAGCAATGGTTAAACCTAAAGAGATCGTTTTTTTAGACACAATACAACCTTATTAAAATGAGTTCGAGCCGGGTAAAAACGTCGCCAACGGCGAGCGAATTAACGCGATAAATTCTTGAATTTTTTGATCAGATTCTGCCAGCTGCCTATTATCAACAACGGGAATTGTCACACGCACTAGCGCACCATCAGTACGCCCACTGTAAATAAAAGCCTTAAACAACAGCCATTTTTTATGGTATTCATTGGCCACAATTTCTCCTCTCTCAGAGAACCAATAATACACCAATTGTTTTTGCCCCTCTTTCACAATAACCGCGCGGTTCACATTATCGCCGTTTAAGATAACTCGCTCGAAGGACTCAATGACCCAGCCACCGCCAGGCATGCACACTCGCGGAGAATGCGGCGACTCTCCCTTGCGCTGATTAGCGTAATACGCCACATACAGATTAATAGGCTCAACCCTAAGCGGATGCTTAAAATTCATCATCATGTAATCGCTTAGCTTTAATTTATTAGCCACCCGAGCCTCCAGCGGGAATGGCTCCCCCTGCCAATCACCTAAAGCCTGCGGAAATAACGCTAAATGCGTAGCCGGTGGCGCCACACCCTGCCGCTGTTCAAACAGCCATGAAACCGTAACCGTTAATGCCAGTAGTGTTATTGCGCCATACACAGCGCCCGATCTCAAACAAAAAGCTTGCTGGCGCTGCTCGGGCACAACCCCCAAGATATCCGACAACGAACGTCTAGTCGTTAGCCGCTCAAGGACTATTATTTCAAGACATAAAAAGGCCAAACAAAACGCAAACACAACCCAACCTTCGGCATCATGCACTGTACCCTCAGCAGCGGCCAAACCATACCGCTCAACCAGAGCTGCAGTAACAGCAATGCGCAAACTATTCATTAAAACGGTGATAGGAATAGTGGATAAAAAAACAAGTCCACGCTTTAACCAGTGAGCGCGATAAAAATAGGCGGCAATAAAGCCCACACTCATTAATGGATACAAAAAGCGCAAACCGCTACAGGCTTCTACAACTTCTAATTGATAGCGCCCCAGATCAATAACATTGCCACTCAAAAAAACCGGCATACCCATCCAGCCAATAAACAAAACGCCCAACTGCGACGACAACAACTGCAGCTTGGCCGTTAACATAACCTCCAAAAAATACGGCAAGGGAATCGCAAAAAACAGAATAAATATGGGCGCACTCAGGTATTGAGTACTGCGCCACCCCAAAAATGCTAAAGCCCCACCCCACAACAGCAGGACAAATGAGATCTGAATCACAGCAAACAGCGCGCTCACCTCCCCCACTAGGTAGAGCAAGAGCGCCGCCACAATAATCAGAACACCCCAAGCACTACCGTTTGTTGCGCATGCTCGAATAGCACGCCATCGCTCGCTGATAATGTAAGCACTGATAAATGGAATCACAATGCCGTGACTATATTCAGTTTCCCTCAGCCAGCGCTCTACTAGGTTCAGCAAAGCACCACTGTACAAATAAGGAACAATTAACAACGGCAATAAAGGCCAATAAGCACGAAGAAAGGCCATAATCAAAGGCACTCTAGAAATGATGGATAAATAGGGCAGCGCAAAATGCGACACTGCCATTACAGAGGTTTGTAGTTTACTGCTCTATGACCGATAAGACCAATAACCAAGCCCTAAAATCAGCGTTAGGCGCGGGGCAATAATAGCTTTTCCAGTTAGACGAGGGGCCTACAGGGAAGTAGGTTATTAGAATAACGCATCGAGGCAGGAGCCTCTTATTAGACATTGCATCCGTATAGGAATATACGTTACTAGGGTAATGCATGAGCTATTACCGAGGAGCATAATGTCGAGACATGTAACGCTTTGAACAATGCTGTTGAGGAAGCAGGAGGTAAGAGTCAAGAGTTATGGGATAAAGTATTTTTCCTCGGCCCTTAGGGGCGTGCACGGAATAAGTTGCTGGAATTTGGGTTTGTTGATGCTTGCTGGACGAGGCGAAAATATGGCGTAATAGCCGGCTATTGCAAATATTTCTAACGAAGGCAAGCGTGCACCCAAGAATTCAAAAACGGGAAGTTAGGGGCGAGGTAATAATAGTTTATCCAATTAGGCGAAGAGATCGGCTTTCTTATCGAGGCGCTTAAAGGGGCGCATGCCTAGGCATGTAACGCTTTGAGCAACGAAGGTAAGGATGTCGAGATCAAGCATTAGTGGATGAAATATTATTTCCTAGTCCCTCCCTTATTTCATTCACGCCCCTTAGCCTATAAAAATACTCTTGTGTATGGGCCGGTCATCAGTCAACGCAAATACGCGCTCACTTAAATTCGTAAATTAAACTCTGTAGAGTCACTCAGCAGTTGAATCAAATTATTGACGACATGCTGATGTTCAGAGGTAATTTTAGTTATCGTCAATTCAACGTCTGCACCCGCATCGTTATTTCGTAATAAACAATAATCCACCCGCCCCTTAACCCGAATGCGCGTTGGATGCTCTTTATAGCGCACAAGAAATTCGAGATTCATCAACGCCCCTACAGGTAAGCATTGCGGGCACTGCACACTATAGCCACCTTTATAAATGGCCGTAACAGTCGCAAGGTGAATTTTTCGGTCGTCCAAGAAATAACGCGCGCGCCAATTGGCTAAATAACGCGGGCCTTTTTGGGCTTGAAAATTACTCGGTGAAACCCCAGGAAAGCTTGTCATTATTCTACCGCCAGGCCATATGCTGTTGCTATTACCCCAACTAAAAGGGTATCGGTATAACCCAGTGTAGCCAGCAGCACTGCGCATGCACTGCGGGGCTAGTAATAACCGACGAATGGAGTCTTTTCAAACCGCAGAATAGAACCATAACCGCCCATGTGTATTACTGGCCTGCACCCCGTGTTTGATGTGCGAGCGATGAAGGTAGCGCCACGGCAAACCTAGGCGTGCTTCAGGCGGCTGTAGCGCTAGTTGTAGTGCTAGTTGTAGTGCACGGCACTAGGCAACATTTCATCTTTCCCAGGTAATGCTCACTATTAATTATTGCGTTTAATACAAGGGGTTTTCCGCTAAGCGGTTAACACCCGGGCACCCAAAATCGCAAGTAGTCGCCGTTTAAGCTCCTCACCGACTTTAAGGACGTTTTTATCGTTTTCCCTTCCGGCGTCATGGCCAAATTATTGCCTATACTTAATCCGTTCTTTTCATTATTACGCGAACCCATAAATAGGCTTTTTGGTATGCAATCTCAATTTTATCTTCGCGGCTGTTTCTTTTTATTCGCAGTAGCTGTTAGTTTTGCTTTACGGCAAGCGCACGCCACATCAGCTACCGATCAAAATACTGTCCTTTCGCTACACTCAACACATAAAACCATACAAGAACTAGTGCTCATCGATAGTGCCGTTATTAATGCTCCGCATACGTTCAATAGCTCTAGACCCCATACCGCTACCGAGACAATCGACCCAAGCAGTACCGATATGGTTGAGTCAGCACTGCAACATTATACCAATCTAAAGGCTATTCACATTGTTAGCCACGCAAACGACGGCACTTTTTATCTAGGTGGACAAGCGTTTGATTTAGTCGCATTAAAAGCCAATCCCAAAATTATTAAAGCTCTTAGGCATTCATTAGCCCCTAACGCCAACATTTTATTCTATGGCTGTGATCTTGCAAAAACGAAAAAGGGTAAAGCACTCGTTAACTACATAGCCGAGCAAACCCATGTCAATGTAGCAGCATCGGAAAACCTAACCGGTAGTACTTTGAACCAAGCCGATTGGAAACTAGAGTATCAAACGGGCAATATCACCATACAAAACCCATTTATGCCTGAGGCCTTAGCACATTATGCACACACCCTTGCAACCATAAACTTATCAGGTTTGGGGGCCTCCGACTCAGGCGGCAGCGGCTATAAATCCATTAACAACCCCTACTTTGTTTTCAGTAATGATTTCAGTACAGCCTCTAACGAGCTTTACTGGAATGACACTGCAACAACCAGTAAAACACTAGTCATTAAAACCGATAATGTCGATGCCGCCACCGTTGACATTAGCGCTATTACTGTTTACTCCTTTGTTGCAAGCGGCGTTATATTAGACTCCAGTTCGACTATCGCATTTAAAGACAGCGACGGTAGCCTATTGCAAACAATGACGTTAGATGCTGATAAAACGTTACCTCAAGCTGATACTGATATTTTTTCATTTTTTGATAACAATACAACCTCACCCGTCACTGGTGTAGCACAAATTGATTTAAACATTACCCTTAGCGGTTGCTGCGTTAACGGTAATAATTTTTCCAGCCTTACATTTAAAAACATTACCTTCACCAACCCCATAGCCCCGGCCGCCCCTCCAGCTATCACCAGCGCTACCTACAACGCCAGCACCGGCAGCTTAGTGGTTACCGGTACCGATTTTGAAGCCAAACTCGGTGGCGCCAACGATGTCGACGTATCAGCTTTAACGC
>NZ_CEXWTU010000019.1:0-39740 GCF_982758155.1 Marinagarivorans sp.
GGCCCCACCGAGGCAACCGTAGTCGCGACAGCTGCAATTTGCCATGCCGGCCAACCCGTAACAATTGGTCGCGCCTTATCGGGCTATAAAACGTATATTTTAAATTCGCAGCTTGGGCCGGTTAGTGCAGGCGAAGAAGGCGAGCTTTGCATCAGTGGGCCAATATTGGCGCGTGGTTACATTAACCGCCCCGAGCAAACTGATCAGGTTTTTGTCCCCAATTCCTATTCAACCTGCGCGGATGATGCCCGCTTATACCGCACCGGCGATTTAGTCCGCGAAAACGCCGAAGGCAATATCGAATTTATCGGCCGGATTGATTCGCAAGTTAAAATTCGCGGCTACCGCGTTGAATTGTCTGAGATTCAAGCTGTAATCGAAGAAAACTCCAACATTCAAACCGCCGCCGTTAAAGTGGTAGAGCAAGACGGGGTGCAGCATATTGCCGCCTTTGCTGTTGTGCAGAATGCGCCATTATTTGAGCAAGCCGAGCTTCGGCAGTGCATTGCCAACCGTTTACCCAAATATATGATGCCGACTTTTTTTGAGCTGCTCACTGAAATGCCCGTTTTACCCAGCGGTAAAACTAACTTAAAGGCACTACCAGCCCCTACCCAACGTTTTGCCAATAATGAGCGCGACATCATATCGCCCGAAACCCCTAACGAAGAAATGCTGTGCCAGCTGTGTCGTAACCTCTTTAATAGCGAAGCGATATCGATAGAGGATAATTTTTTTGACGACTTAGGAGGCCACTCATTATTGGCCGCAAAATATGCAGGTACTATTCGCTACGAACTGGGTTATGCATGCATGTCCATACGCGATGTTTTTGCATTCCCTACCGTGCGAGGGTTAGCCGAGGAGCTTTCTTCCCGAGAACACAGCCCTTCGGCAGGCGACCAACATGAAGGCCCCTGCGCCGCCGAAAAAAATTATCACTCGCTATCAACGCTAACAAAAATTGCCGTTCCAATCGCGCAAGGATTGGGGATTTACGCCATCTACGCACTTTTTTCAGGCGTCTTCGCTGTGCTATTCAATAAGGTTCAGCTTTATATATCTGGGGAATTACCCGTCAGTGATATTGCTATTACAGGTAGCCTTTTAGTTCTATTGTCTTACCCCGCATTACTCGGCTTATCGATTGCTGCCAAATGGTTGCTGATAGGCCGCTATAAAACTGGAAATTATCCAGTCTGGGGCAGCTATTATTTACGTTGGTGGTTAGTGACACGCATCCAGCAATTCAGTGGCTCACATATTTTGTGTGGATCACCGCTCATGGTGTGGTACTACAAATTGATGGGCGCGAAAATAGGACAGCGTGTCTATCTGGATACGAGTGTAACGATGGCGTTTGATTTAGTAACAATCGGTGACGATACAAGCGTTGGAGCGGATACCCATATTTTAGGCTTCAGGGTTGAAGAGGGGCTTCTAAAAATTGCACCGACCACTATAGGCAAACATTGTTTTATCGGTATTCACAGTAATATTGGCCTGAATACTAAAATTGATGACGACTGCCGTATTGAAGACTTTACACACATACCCGATGGCGCTCACTTAAAGCACGGCACAGCCATGGCAGGCTCACCCGCTAAAGCCATTAAAATTACATTACCCGTGGATGAACTTACCGTTAATGGAAATGCAAACGCGCCCATGTTGGATCCAGCAACAAACAAAAGCGTTGTTATGTCTCTGCTCGCGCTCTATAGCTTTTTTATTATTAATGCGACTTTTGCTGTAACCATTACAGCCGGTGCTATGTGGATATTTTTGAATTATGGCTTTTCCGGTACCTTGTGGGCCGTGTTGGCTGGCGCACCGATTGCTTTAGTTGCGTTTAGCTTAATGATTGTGGCCATTAAGAAAATTGTTGTTCCCAAAGCCCTAGCAGGTACTTATCCGGTAGCCGGTAACTTTTATTATCGAAAATGGTTTTTAGACTTATTTATTAAAACTCACCGCGCACTTTTTATTCCTATGTATGCCACGCTGTATTTACCGACCTTTTTACGGCTATTAGGTGCCAAACTTGGGAAAGGCGTAGAGATTTCTACCGTTGCTAATATTTCACCCGAGCTTATCGAGGCCGGCGATGGTTGCTTCTATGCGGACGCCGCTATTATCGGGGGTAAGCGTGTACATGGTGGCTACTTCCAAATTGATATCTGCAAAATCGGTCATCGGACATTTATTGGCAATAGCGCGATGCTGCCCATTGGAACAAATATTGGTGACGAGTGTTTAGTTGGCTGCCTTTCTACGCCACCTGCCGATCACAATGTTCACAATAAACCTATTGCCGAAAATGATCAAAAATGGCTGGGATCACCACCGATTAAACTCAGTAACACCCAATCTTTTGGCGGCTTTGACGACAAGTATTTGTACAGCCCAACACGAAGCTTATATATTCAACGCTATATCGTCGATACCTTTAGAATATTATTACCGACCTATATTGCCAGCGCAGCTTATTTGGCGGCTTGTTTTATTATTTGGGGGTTATCACAAAAGATAACCGGCATCGCCTTTTTTGCACTGTTACCTTTAGCCTTTTTTGGCTTGGTGCTCGCAACCATCGGAACTGTGATTGTATTTAAAAGTATTATCGTTGGCGCATTCAAACCTATTGTTAAACCACTTTGGTCACCTTACGTATGGTTCAATGAAGTCGTAAACGCGCTGTACGAAGCCGTTTATACGCCATGTGTTTCAATATTTTGTGGCACACCTTTCCTTAAGTATTTTATGGGCGGTATGGGTGTAAAGATTGGTAAGCGTGTTTATATTGATAGCCTCCTATTTTCTGAATTCGATTTAGCCGATATCGGTGATTACGCCGCTTTAAATACTGGCTCTACAATACAAACCCACCTTTTCGAAGATCGCATAATGAAATCGTCCTATCTTAAAATAGGTACAGGCGCGAGCATTGGGAATATGTCTGTCGTGCTGTATGACACCAATATTCAAGAGGGTGCCATTATCGACCCGCTATCACTGGTGATGAAAGGTGAAACAATTCCTGCACACACCCGCTGGCAGGGTATTCCTGTACAAAAGGGACGAGGAAACAATATTTCATCCACTAATACTTGATCTCGACCTCCTTACCTTCGTTGCTCAAAGCGTTACATGCCCCGGCATGCGCCCCTTTAAGCGCCTCGATAAGAAAGCCGATCTCTTCGCCTAATTGGATAAACTATTATTGCCTCGCCCCTAAAGTCGGTTAATCCATATACGTATTTCGAATAGATGTTTTAAGTGATCTTCATGAAATTATTCTGCTGTACTGCAACGGACTGTAAAGTATTATCAGCCTTTGCCCTTATTTTAATATCGCTTGCAATATCTTCACAAGCGCACGCAAAAGTACTTAAAGATTGGCTGTATTGGAATAGCTATGCCGAACTAGAAAGCTACTCGATACAAGCACCTGATAACCAATATGAATCTGGAGCTGATGTCTCTTTAGCCTCAACGGGTTTTGACGCTTATTACGGAAAATGGAGCGGCCATATTTACGGTGTATACCGTGAAGGTTCGGAGGCATCCGCTGAAATTGAGCGGGTGCAATTAGCGTGGGCACCAATAAACTGGTTAACATTATCGGCAGGGCAAAACTATTTGCCCTTTTCGTATATCGATACTTTAAGTGTATCTTATGCCCCCACCGCAAGCTTGGGTCTAACCTTTCGTGAAAACATTACGTTATCAATGCACTCCGAACATTTTTATTTTTCGGCTTATACCTATAAAACAAATTTAAAACACTGGAATCTTGACTTAGAAGAAGGCGCCACCGAGGATTCTCTCGATCACTATGGTGCTGACTTTACAATTACATTACCTGGCAACGTGCTGACCCTTGGCGCAAGCTATATGTCCAACCTAGGGGATAGCGATTTATTCGCGGCTGTTTTCCCCTCGGCTGAATACATCACAGAAAAAACACCCGTTTCGGCTGTCTATGCCTCTCTCTTTTGGAAGCGCCTAGGTATTATTATTGAAACAATCGAAGCCAATAATGCATTCAGCGAATACGAATTTTATGGTTATACCGAGGGGTTACAGCCTAGAGCAACAAACGCCGAAATAGCGCTTTATGCAAGCCCAAATAGCTGGGCACTATTTGGCTACCGCACCACCCACGAAGCCGAATTTACCGGTCTATCGGCCGAAAGCTATGTATTAAGCTACACCAATGCCTTCTATAACAAACGCGCACATATCGGTTTTGAGGTTAATTTAGCAAAATCGTATGCCTGTGAACATACTGGATACCGGCGCTTAAGTACGACGGGGTTTGCTTTTAAATTGGCTTTAAGCTATTAATTTTTCACACGAAATTATTATAAACTTAGACTTTACAGCCCTTTAAATTTTTACCCAATACTGAAAATCGGCGCAGATATGAACTGTTCGATTTTCAGCCTATTGCCGCATGAGGTATTTAATGCCAAAATTGTAAAAAATTAAACAGGGTGCCCACGTGGAAGACAGTAAAAGATTAATACCTCATATCCCTAACTTTAGATTCCCAGAACAATCTCTTTCTACATTAACGCAGCCTGTATCATCAATAGCGCCAGAAGCACTCAACGAATACCGAAGTGCTTCTACCTTCATGAAGGCCATTGCTAACGAGGCTATGATGTGGAAGAAACAGCTGCCGGAAAATTTTATTCCGGCCATATTGGCCATTCTTCCGGGCGGAATGAAAATTGATGTTCACTCCTTATCCCAAGTCAGCTTTCACGGTATTCGCATTGAAGGTGAATTGAATGGCGCACCGTGCTCTTTGCTTGCTCATCAGTCTTCGGTTCAAATTATGTGTTTTGGCCAAGAAATTATAGAACCGATAGAGCGTCGGCCTATTGGTTTTATTTGGCCAGACAATGATATTAAGGTGTGATGATATGCGCGGATATACGAGGGGAGGGATGCTTAACCTCGCTTTATACGCACAACCTTCATCATTTCAAACGTCATACCTGCAACGGTTTCCTGCTCGATATAATAAGTCATGTTCACCCTTGCTCCCTTCAAGCTGAGATACTTGCCTTTACGCTTGAATTTAAAGGGAACATCACAATCCTCGACCATAACCGTATGTAAGATCCATTCGCCTTGATCTCGCTGAACGTGCGACACAACCTTCAACATTTCCGAATGAATGAGTTTATTGTTTTTTTCTAACAGCTTTTTAGGGTCTGACTGCATAGTTAGTCTCCTGTAGCTCTCATGTTGAACCCATAAGCTCAAGGCAGCTTTTAACCGTCGAGCGATTAATGTGTGAGCGTATTTTATGCCTGTGGAAACCGACCGGATTTAATAAGCATAACGCAACACCCCACCCCTATAATCAGTGGGGTAGGGGATTGGAGGGCTGGCTCACTATTTTTTTACAGGCCTCACCCAACCGCTAATACTTTTTTGCTTAGAGCGCGCTAATACCAACTCATTCTCGCTAACATTCCGCGTAATTGTCGATCCGGCAGCGATAGTTACACCACTTTCGATATTGATAGGTGCAACCAAGGCCGTATTTGAACCGACAAACACGCGATCGCCGATCTTGGTTTTGTGTTTATTGGCACCATCGTAATTACAAGTAATGGTACCTGCACCTACGTTAACGTCCTCGCCTAGTTCGGCATCACCGACATAGCTCAGGTGGTTAACTTTACTGCCTTTACCAATAATCGCGTTTTTAGTCTCAACAAAATTGCCGATTTTCGCTTTATCAGCAAGTTGGCTGCCTGGTCGCAAGCGGGCAAAGGGGCCGATATCACAATAAGATTGCAGCACAGAGTCTTCGATAATACAGTTAGCTTTCACGGTGGTGTTATCGCCGATAGTGCTGTTGATAATGACCGCATTAGGTCCAATGCTAACACCGTTACCCAGTACTACATCGCCTTCAAAAACGCAGTTAACATCGATGACGCAATCATTGCCACACACTAATGTGCCACGGCAATCAAAGCGAGCGGGGTCTAGGAGTGTTACGCCGTTATCCATCTGAGCATTGGCCATTTCACGCTGATAAATACGCTCTAACTCAGCCTGTTGCTGACGATTATTCACACCCATCACTTCCCAGCTGTGTTCAGGCTGCACAGTATTGATCACAACACCCTGTTGAGCCGCCATGGCGATAATGTCTGTGAGATATAACTCACCCTGTGCATTATCGCTGTTGAGCTGAGGTAGCCATTGCTTCAAGTGTTTAGCGCTCACAGCCATGACGCCTGTATTAACTTCTTTAATAAGAAGTTCTGCGCCACCCGCATCTTTGTGCTCAACAATCGCTGTGATAGCACCCTTTTCGCGCACGATTCGGCCATAGCCCGCAGGGTCTTTTAAATCGACGGTAAGTAAGCCCATGCTATCGCTACTAACCAAAGCGTTTAAGGACTCAATCGTAGCTTCTTGGATTAGTGGTACATCGCCATACAATATCGAAACAATACTGTCATTTTCGAGATGCTCCAATACTTGTGCAACAGCATGGCCTGTGCCCAATTGTTGGGCCTGCACAACGCTGTGGATATCTTTTTGATTAAAGTGTTGATTAACCGTTTCTGCCCCATGCCCAACCACTAAATGTATCGTTTTAGGCTGCAATTTACGGGCTTTTTCGACAACGTGCTGTAAGAACGGTTTTCCCGCCAAACTGTGCATAACTTTGGGGACAGCTGATTTCATACGGGAGCCTTTACCGGCTGCCAAGATCACCACTTCTAGCATTGTGATTCCTTTTGTGTCGCGTCAATACTTAAATAAAAGTCATAAAAAAGGGCAGCCTTAGCTACCCCCTTAATTACATACTTGAATGACCTGAGTCGTTATTTTCCGGTTTTTTTGCGTATCGCTTGTAGTGTACGCAGCTGGGCAGAGGCTTCCGCTAATTGAATAGCAGCACGGGAGTAATCGATCTCGCCGCTTTGGTTGCTCAATGCTTGCTCTGCATGCTTTTTAGCTTCTAACGCTTTTGCTTCATCCATATCACCCGCGCGTAATGCGGTATCGGCTAATACAGTGACTGCATGAGGCTGAACTTCAAGGAAGCCACTATTAATATAGTAAATTTCCTCTTCGCCACCTTGTTTTCTAACACGGATAGGACCAGGTTTAAGCGACGTAAGTAGCGGAGCGTGGCCGTAGCACACACCCACTTCACCTTCAGAACCGCTCGCAACGAGCAGTTCTACAAGGCCGCTAAAGAGTGAATCTTCAGCACTTACAATGTCGCAATGAAATGTCATTGCCATTTTCTATTCCCCTAACGTGGGTTAAACCCTATCAGTTTAAGTAAGTGAATACTTACTTAAACTTCTTAGCCTTTTCAATAGCTTCATCGATGGTACCAACCATGTAGAAAGCTTGCTCAGGAAGGTCATCGTAGTCACCGGCTAACAAGCCTTTAAAGCCTGCAATGGTATCTTTCAATGAAACATACTTACCTGGAGCACCAGTGAAGATTTCCGCTACGTGGAAAGGCTGAGACAAGAATCGCTCAATCTTACGCGCACGGGTTACAGTCAATTTGTCTTCTTCAGACAATTCGTCCATACCCAAAATCGCAATGATGTCTTTTAGCTCTTTATAACGCTGAAGAACAGTCTGCACGCCACGAGCGATGTCGTAGTGATCTTGGCCAATGATTAATGGGTCAAGCTGACGCGAGGTTGAATCCAGTGGGTCAATCGCCGGGTAAATACCTTTAGCCGCAATGTCACGACTCAGTACAACGGTTGAATCCAAGTGAGCAAAGGTTGTTGCTGGCGATGGATCGGTTAAATCATCCGCAGGTACATATACCGCCTGAATCGAGGTAATAGAACCTGATTTAGTCGAAGTAATACGCTCCTGAAGAACACCCATTTCCTCAGCCAATGTAGGCTGGTAGCCTACCGCTGAAGGCATACGACCCAACAATGCAGAAACCTCGGTCCCCGCAAGGGTGTAACGGTAGATGTTATCGACGAACAATAGTACGTCTTTACCTTCGTCACGGAATTTTTCAGCCATGGTCAAGCCCGTTAAAGCAACACGCAAGCGGTTACCGGGTGGCTCGTTCATTTGGCCGTAAACCATCGCAACTTTCGATTTGCTGAACTCTTCAACGTTTACAACGCCGGCTTCCTGCATTTCGTGGTAGAAATCGTTACCCTCACGAGTACGCTCACCAACACCCGCAAATACAGACAAACCTGAGTGAGCTGTTGCGATGTTGTTGATTAATTCCATCATGTTTACAGTTTTACCAACACCGGCACCACCGAATAAACCGACTTTACCGCCTTTAGCAAACGGACAAACCAAGTCAATAACCTTAATACCGGTTTCGAGGAGGTCGTTGCTCGCAGCAAGATCATCATACGCTGGCGCTTTACGGTGAATAGCAGCACGCTCTTTTTCACCAATTGGGCCACATTCGTCAATAGGGTTACCTAGGACGTCCATGATACGACCCAGTGTTTCAATACCCACTGGTACGCTGATCGGCGCGTTAGTATTCTCTACTGATAAACCGCGGCTTAGACCTTCTGAAGAACCCATCGCAATGGCACGGACAACACCGTCACCTAATTGCTGCTGAACTTCTAAAGTCAAACCTTTTGAGGCTATCGTTAATGCTTCGTAAACCTTTGGTACGGCGTTACGTGGAAATTCCACGTCAATCACCGCGCCGATAATCTGCACGATTTTTCCGCTACTCATTTGAGGTTCCTCTAAAATTAAATTTTTAAACCTTAAAACACACGCCTGCGCGGTTTAAACCGCTGATGCGCCGCTTACAATCTCAGAAAGCTCTTGTGTAATGGCCGCTTGACGGGCTTTGTTATACACAAGCTTGAGGTCATCAATTAAGTCGCCTGCGTTATCAGTTGCGGATTTCATTGCAACCATTCGCGCAGCCTGCTCACAAGCGCAGTTTTCAACAACCGCTTGATAGACCTGACTTTCGATATATCGCACGAGCAGACCATCTAATAAATCACGAGCTTCTGGCTCGTAAACATAGTCCCACGCGTGTTTTAGTTTATTGTCATCTTCTGCTTCTAGCGGCAATAGCTGCTCGACAGAGGGTGACTGAGTCATTGTGTTAACGAATTTATTACCCACTAAATACAGCTTATCGATCTTGCCTGTACTAAAGGCATCGAGCATCACTTTGATGCTACCAATGAGATGTTCTAAGCTTGGGTCTTCGCCAATATCACGCACAGAAGCAGAAACATTACCGCCAACGCTCTTAAAGAACGCCATTGCTTTAGCCCCTATCAAACAAAAATCTGACTGAACATCTTGTTCGGCCCAGTTTCTGCTGTGAGCTACCGCCTTTTTAAAAACGTTAATGTTTAAGCCACCACACAAACCGCGATCACTAGAGACAACTATGTAACCTACGCGCTTAACTTCGCGCTCTTCAAGGTACATATGCTTGTACTCAGGATTCGCATTGGCAATGTGACCAACCACGCTGCGCATGCGCTGTGCGTAAGGCTTGCCTTTTTCCATGCGGTCTTGTGCTTTACGCATTTTACTCGCCGCCACCATTTGCATGGCGTTGGTGATCTTTTGCGTATTGGTAATACTCCCAATCTGGGTACGTATCTCTTTTCCGCTAGCCATATTAATTCCCGCAAATTGAGAGGAGGGCAGTCGCCTTCCTCTCTAGACCATTACCAAGTCTGCGTTGCTTTAAAGGCTTCTAGGCCTTTATTGATGCCTTGCTGAATCTCGTCGTTGTAACCACCGGTGCTGTTGATAGTATTCATCAGCTCAGTGCACTCAGAGTTAAAGTAAGCAAGCAATGCAGATTCAAAGTCACCAATCTTATCGACGCTAATATCTTTCAAGAAACCTTCGTTAGCGGCGTAAAGAACAACAGCCATCTCACCAATAGATTGTGGCGAGTACTGCTTTTGTTTCATCAATTCGGTAACACGTTGACCGTGCTCCAACTGAGATTTGGTCGCTTCATCAAGGTCAGAAGCAAACTGCGAGAATGCGGCTAATTCACGGTATTGAGCTAATGCGGTACGGATACCACCAGAAAGCTTTTTAACCACTTTAGTCTGCGCTGCACCACCAACACGAGAAACCGAAATACCCGCGTTCATCGCTGGGCGAATGCCGGCGTTGAAAAGGTTAGTTTCAAGGAAGATCTGACCATCGGTAATCGAAATTACGTTGGTTGGTACAAATGCTGATACGTCACCGGCTTGGGTTTCAATGATCGGTAGTGCGGTTAAAGAACCGGTTTTCCCTTTCACTTCACCTTTAGTGAAGTCTTCAACATATTTTGCATTTACACGCGAAGCGCGCTCAAGTAAACGAGAATGCAAATAGAAGACATCACCAGGGTAAGCTTCACGGCCTGGTGGACGCTTCAACAACAATGATATTTGACGGTAAGCCCAGGCTTGTTTGGTCAAATCATCATAGATGATCAAGGCATCTTCACCACGGTCACGAAAATATTCGCCCATAGTACAACCAGCAAACGGTGCCAAAAATTGCATCGCTGCAGGGTCAGAAGCGGTAGCGGCAACAACAATGGTGTGACCCATCGCGCCGTGCTCTTCTAACTTACGTACAACGGCCGCAACCGAAGACGCTTTTTGACCGATGGCAACATAGATACACTTAATGCCAGTGCCTTTCTGGTTGATGATGGCATCAACAGCAACGGCAGTTTTACCGGTCTGACGGTCACCAATAATCAACTCACGCTGACCACGACCGACAGGAACCATGGCATCAATCGCTTTAAGACCAAGCTGTACAGGTTGGTCAACCGATTGACGTGCAATTACGCCCGGTGCAATTTTTTCAATGGCGTCTGTCTTACCGCTATTGATTGGACCCTTGCCATCGATAGGCGTGCCCAATGCATCAACAACGCGACCTAAAAGCTCTTCACCTACAGGTACTTCCAAGATACGGCCAGTACACTTACAGGTTTGGCCTTCGGCTACACCTTTATAGTCACCCAGAACAACAGCGCCAACGCTGTCTTGCTCTAGGTTCAAGGCAATACCAAAAACACCGCCTTCAAATTCGATCATTTCGCCGTACATAGCGTCGGCAAGACCGTGAATGCGGATAATACCGTCAGTAACAGACACAATTGTGCCTTCGTTCTGTGCGGTAGTTGCAACGTCTAAACTATCGATACGTTGCTTAATAATTTCACTGATTTCAGAAGGATTCAGCTGCTGCATGCTCTAATTCCTCAGTCCTCGTACATCGGTACAGGAGTTCAGGTTATGAGTTCATGGCTTCAGCCAATTTAGCCAAACGGCCTTTGACTGAACCATCGATTACGGTATCACCCGCGCGAATTACGGCGCCACCTATTAAACTCTTGTCGATGTTGCTTTCAAGAGTTACGACACGGTCGAGCTTTTTCGTTAAAGCGATTACCAAGTTGGATTGTGCTTCAGCCGATATTTCAAAGGCTGTGGTCACTTCCACATTGATCGCTTTTTCGAGCTGCGATTTAAGGTCGAGAAATAGGGTTTGTATAAATGGCAATAAAGCCAAGCGCTTGTTGTCGGCGAGGACACTAACAAAGTTTTTGAACTTGTCGCTAAGCTCGCTACCGCAGACATCGGTAAACGCAGCGCTTTTTTGCGCTGCAGTTAAACCGGGGGCTGTCAGCAGTTGCTTAACCTTTGGCTCGCCAGAAACGGCCGCTGCGACTGCTAATGCTTCGGCCCACTCACTGAGTTGGCTGTCTGCACGAGCAGATTCAAAAGCGGCACGCGCGTAAGGGCGTGCGAGCGTGGTTAATTCTGCCATAACAGTCTCCGCTTATAGCTCTGCGGCTAGTTTGTCGAGCATGGCGCCATGTGCACTAGCATCAACGCTGCTACCAAGAATTTTCTCGGCGCCAGCAATGGCTAATACAGAAACTTTGCCACGAAGCTCTTCGCGCGCTTGGCTAACTTCACGATCAACTTCTGCACCAGCGGCAGTTTTGATTCGCTCAGCTTCCACTTGCGCTTGTGCTTTAGCTTCATCAACGATTTGGCTTGCACGCTTATTCGCTTGCTCAACAATCGCTGAGGCTTGCTCTTTCGCTACGCGAAGTTGCTTGCCTGCTTGCTCTTTTGCTAACTCTAAGTCTTTGTCGGCTCTTTCGGCATCCTCTAAACCTTTAGCTATGCGCTGCTCACGTGTTTCCATTACGCCGATAAGCGCAGGCCACACAAACTTCATGCAAAAAAGCACGAAAGCTATGAAGGTAATAGATTGACCGATTAGCGTTAGGTTGATATTCACACCAACACCTCTTGCGTTAAATTGTTGATAAAGTCAGTTTTGCCAACAATTAAGCAATGCCAGGCGCGACAACGAAGATCAAGTACATGCCGATACCTACACCGATCATTGGAACTGCATCCAATAGACCAGCCATAAGGAACATTTTGCCCTGCAACTGAGGTGCTTGCTCTGGTTGACGCGCAGCGCCTTCCAAAAGTTTACCACCCAATGAACCAAAGCCGATTGCGGTACCTAATGCGCCTAAACCGATCAAAAGTGCTGCTGCAATGTAAACCAACGATGCTGCCATTGTTTTATCTCCAAGTAAGTTAAAAATTAAAAGTTAAAAATGAAAAAACGAACAAAAAATGAATATCAAGACCGCCTTAGCGGCCTTGAGAAAACTTAGTGATCTTCACCAGTATCATGCGCCATAGCCATGTATACCGTTGTTAAGACCATAAACACGAAGGCTTGAAGGGTGATAACCAAGATGTGAAATACAGCCCAACCCCACTGCAATAAGCCAGCAAATAAACCCAGTATCGCACCAGCACCAAACATAATCGCAATCAAAATAAAGATCATTTCACCAGCGTACATGTTTCCGAACAACCGTAATCCTAGCGAAATCGGCTTGGCGATGAGGGAAACAGTTTCTAAAATGAAGTTCACCGGTATCAGGAAGATATCGATATAGATTTTGCCACTATGAAAAGGGTGCAGTGTTAACTCTTTAATAAAGCCAACAACTCCTTTCTCTTTTATTGAGAACAAAATCATAAGTACAAACACGGTTAGCGCCATGCCTAACGTTGCATTAGGGTCTGTAGTAGGTACCACCTTAAAGAAGACGTGATCATTACCCGATACGACCTTAGCCACCTCTGGTAGCCAATCGACAGGAATCAAGTCCATCAGGTTCATCATAAACACCCATGCAAAGATGGTTAAACCCATCGGAGCAATCATCTTGTTTTTATGATGAAAAGTGTCTTTTACCGTATTGTTTACAAACTCAACCACAAGCTCAACAAAGCTTTGCAAGCCCGTTGGTTTGCCTGTGCTTGCGTTTTTAGCAACACGCCAAAATATTAGACTGAATAAGGCACCCAAAACGAGCCCCCAGCCTAATGTGTCTAAGTGTAAACACCAAAAACCCATATCCGCCGCTTCTTGCGAGCTATGCGCTATTACCCACGAATCTTCTACAACAGAAGATCCATCAGTGCGCACATAACCAGCAGGTAGTTTGCCGTATGCTAAGTTTTGTAAGTGGTGTTGAATATAGTCCGTAGAGGTAAGAGCTTCACTCGCCATAATTAATTCAATGTTTCAAAGTTAAAAAACTGGTTTTAGCGCAAGTTTTACGCTCGCGGTCTATTGACCTGCAGAGCTACTTAGCAGCTGTGTGGCTTTTACTGACGAACATCGCGACCACAAGGTGTGCGGGAATCATCAAGCAAAAACCTACAAATAAAGCGGATACTATTAACGATTTTACAAATACAAACGCCAATGCAAAACCCATTGCCATAAGGGCTAACTTTCCGGCCTGCCCCCGGTAAAACGACCGAGCCATCAATCCAGCCTGCTTACTTCCCTCATAACGAAATGCATACAAGGTGAAATACAAGCTCGGAAGGGAGAATATTAAGCACCCCCAAAAGACAGACTTCGCTATTTGAGCGCCCCAGTAGCCAGCAACCGCTGTAAACACTAAGGATGCTATCGATAAGCCAGCAAAAACAATAACTAAAGGACGCTGCACCTACCCACCTATTTTTCTCACAACCTAACTTTCAGCATCGCAGTACATTTAACGACGGCGATCAAAATTTGGTCTACTCAAAAAGCGCGAGAATTATAGAGTTTATGTTGTAGCTATACAACAGCTGACTTTGCTCGAGTGCAATTTTACACTCATAAGCAAAATGTAGTGGTACATGTCTGTTTATTGTTAGTCAGTATTAACGAGAAGCCATTTTTGGCTACCCCACGTCCATTTATGGCAAAATTTACTTACATATCCAGATTAAACAAGGCCCAATAAACCGCTTCAATCACTGTAACGACGTGACGTATTCACCATTTTGGCGTCGGGTAGGTCTATTTTTGTCCTATTTTGCGACAGATTTCTGGTTTAAGCTGTGGTTATACGGTGCGATCTCACGCACAATAGCCCCAGCTGATCCGGCACGCGATTGCACCTCTACACAGAACAATGATGTAGAAAGCATCTAATTTGTGGGTGTTATGGCCTGAAGCGAACAAATTTTGCACAATGTGATCTGGTTTTACGCACTACAGCAAAAAATCATGCATCATCCACCTTGTGCCACAACAATAATTCAATGTGTTCCAACAAATAAAGTGAACACAGAGGAAAAGAGGAATGATAATGAAATACCGTAACGCACTCTTAGTTGCTGCAGTGGCCTCTGTTGCTGTTGGCTGTGGTGGTAGTAGTAGCAGTGATGGTGGAGGAAAAAACCCACTTAGTGATCCTGATAATGTTTTAATTACAGGGATCGAAGGTTCAGACCCCTATACTCACCGCGCTCTTGCACAACTTCTAGGTGGTGCTTTCTATGAGCTGATCAATACTACCTCTACAGTCTTTAAGTCTGTTCAAGGTGCAACAAATACCAACGGTACTATGGGCAAGGTTATAGGCCCGGTAACACAAAGCGTTAAGCCAACTGCAGGCTTAGCTATAACTCCTGGCGTTGAATGCTCTGAAGGCGGTCGCTTTGACGCTGAAATCGCCATTGAGTTTGATGGTGGTTCATCTGATTTGGACTTAGAAATACTTTCAGAGCAACCAATTGACGCTGGTATTAGCTTTACTTACAACATGTGCGACGAGCCTACTCACGCCTCGTATATCGAAGATAATGATCCAAGTACAACAAATGAGCCTGTATTTGAATTTGACGTTGACGGGAACTTAATTCACAGTATTTACCATGGTGTTTTCGCTGTATCATTTCGAACCACCACTGGAGTAGATAATAACGCAGATGACTACTCGATTAGCGCATCCATTGAAATGAAAGACTATTTTATTCAGCGTTACAGTGAAGGCTCTACCCCAGGTCGTCCAGATATTCTAAATGGTAAGGTAGATGTTTCATTAGTGACCGTTGACGGCTCTGACTACGTGATATCCTTGTCTACAAACTTAACCAATAACAATAACTCAACAGGAAAAGGCTTTGTAAATACCTCATTCCTAGCTGACGGCGAAGTAACCCTTACAGATGAGTTCGCATTTGAAGCTTACGATCTATCAATTAGCGGTACTATAAGGGATTTTTCGGTAGACGGTAATTCTGACTATCAAGTATATAGTCTCGAGAACTTAATAGGTTCTGGCTCAGATACTAATTTGTTAGATCTTTTGCCGCAACCGTCACAAGGTAAGTTGGCCATTACCACGCGTGCAGGTGACGCATCTACCGCAACAGTGACTGAGACTGGCTTATATATTGAATCTCTTATTAACGGTGTTGCAGAAACATCAACGTGCACATGGGCCGAAATTAATGATAATAAATGTGGCGATGAATAACATTTAGTTTTTGTGAATTAAAAAGGCCTGCTATTGCGGGCCTTTTTTGTTTAAGGATTAAAATGATAAATAGAATTCTTATTATTTCTACTCTTATATTATCAACAAACCTGCAAGCCCAAAGCTCAGGCAGCCACAACGGTTATATAGAGACAGGGTCTTTGGATTTTAACTGGAAAGAGTTCCATAACAAGAACGACAACCCTTTTGATGACGAGACTGAGGTTGAAGCCGAAGTCGTGGACGAAAGTGGGCGCTTAACGGCTCTACATTTAGGTTATAAATATATACTCCCTAGTGGTAACTACTTCTTTTCAACAAATATCAGCCAAGAAAAGGGGAGCGTTGATTATTATGGCCGTATTCCAATCCCCGGCATTCGAAATGATTACTATGAAAGTCTAACCACGAATTACAATATTAATTCGTTAGAGGCCTCTTTTGGAAAGCACTTTAATTCTCATTATATAAAGCCTCTTATCGCTATCGTTGGCGGGTACTCTAAGAGAAAGCGCAGAATTAACGGAATGGAGCAATCAATTAGCCCTATTGACGGTAAAACAAGGAGTGTAGCCACGATTAACGAGCATATGTCGTATTTATATTGGGCTGCGCTTCTCGATATTGAGTTATTCTCTTGGAATAACATCTCTGCCGGCGTTGGCGCTAAATATACTCGTTCAGTTAACACTGAGCAGGAATTTGTAGACGATGATCTCACCATAGACCTTAAGCCAGTTATTTCTACAGAACTATTAGCATCCATTAACTACCAATTTTCACCAAGCTGGGAAGCAGCTTTACACCTTAAAAAAATAAGATCCAAGATGGATAAGAGTAATGAGGTAGCCTCAGGGCCATTCTTAATACACCAACCACGCTCCGAAGAAGACCACACCTACCTAGGCCTACGCTTACAAAAAACCTTTTAGCCTTTAGCCGCTGAACGCACTCGCTGTGTTTGTCGGCCTTTTGAGGGTGATGCTTTTTTCTTAAAGGTGCTACGCTTTTTAGGCACAGCACCCTTTAACCCCGAAAATTTTGCTGCCTCAACTGAGTTCATCATGGCAGGTAATTGATCTGTCAAACCTGCCATAAACACGCTATAACTTGCCTGCTTTTGCGCAATGTCATTCAACTTCGATTCCCATTCAGCCGTCATATCTGGTGTTGTAGCGCGCGTTGGTAAACTGGCAATTAACGCTCTTCCCGCCTCTGTGGATAATATGATCTTGCCTTGCCGTTGAATAAAGCCCCGCTGAACCAACAAATCAAGAATTCCTGCACGGGTTGCCTCTGTGCCTAAGCCATCCGCCTCTTTAAGAATTTTTCTAATTTCAGCATTTTGCACATAACGCGCAATGCCCGTCATGGCTGTAATCAAACTCGCGTCAGTAAAGGCTTTAGGTGCTGATGTGTTCTTTTCTGTAACCTCGCCAGCCTCGCAAAATAGCTCGTCATTAACCTTAAGAGTTGGTAGATATTCAGCGGTATGGCGATCCTCTTTAGATTCTTTTTTATGCACAGGGAATAACACTTTCCAACCGTTATCCACAATGCATTTCGCTTTAGCCAAAAAATCCCCTGTGTGTATTTTTACTTTGACTTGGGTTTCATCGTATTTATGAACAGGGTAAAACTGCGCTACATACTGCCTCGCAATCAATGAATAAACATTGGCCTCTTGATCACTCAATTGTGCTCGCGATAGTTTGCGCTGCGTGGGAATAATAGCGTGGTGAGCCGTTACATTTTTATCGTTCCAGGCTTTACTCTTTAAGGATAAGTCTGCTGCCGAACAAGCGCTTTTTAAGGCATCTGTATTTTGGCTTATAGCCTGCAGAACACCGGAAGCCTCTTTGTAATGATCCAACGGTAAATAGCGACAGTCAGAGCGGGGGTAGGTGATCAATTTGTGTTTTTCATACAAACTTTGGCACACATCCAATACAGCCTTAGCCGTTAACCCGAACCGTTTAGAAGCGTCAACCTGTAAGCTAGAAAGGCTATAAGGCAAAGGGACTCCCTGAGATTTACGCTGTTTTTTTACATCACTAACAACTCCATTTTGGCCCGTAATCCGTGCAGCAACATTTTCGGCTAAAGGCTTAGATAATAGTCGGCCCTCTTCGTCACAATATTCTTCACAAGCTTTGCTGGGTAGCCACTTTGCGTAAAACGGTTCTTTGCTTTGAGTTTCTAGCTTTGCGAATACCTCGTAAAAGGGTTTGCTCACAAAATTGGCAATTTCAGCGTCGCGCGCAACCACTAAACCTAAAATCGGCGTTTGCACTCGCCCAACAGACAACACGCCACTAAAACCTTGCTGCTGACCTTTTAGGCTGCATAAGCGCGTCATGTTGATGCCGTATAACCAATCTGCACGTGAACGGGCTAAAGCAGAAGAGGACAACGCCGCAAATTCTCGGTTGTCTTTAACCTGCGTTAACGCTTTGGCAATCGCCGAGGTGTTTAAGTCGTTAATCAAACAGCGCTCTATTGGCTTACCGCTTTTCACCGCACCCGCATAGTTCAGTACTTCGTCAACAAGTAACTGCCCCTCACGATCTGGATCACCAACATGCACTATAGATGAGGCTTTTTTTATTAATTTTATTAATATGTTGAGTTGTTTTCGGGTTTTAGGTTTCGGTTGATACTGCCAAGTTGTGGGGAGTATGGGTAGGTGCTCTAAGCGCCATTTTTTAAACTCTGGATTGTAGTGCTCAGGCTCTGCTAGCTCCAATAAATGACCAATACACCAACTCACCACATCGCCATTGGCTAATGTAATGCAACCATCTTCCCTTGCAGAAGTTGATTTAGAGGGCAATGCTGTGGCTAATGCACGTGCTAAACTCGGTTTTTCGGCGATGTATAATTTCATACTGTAAACCTAAAACAATTGACTGGTTAAGTGTACAGTAAAGTTGTTGGGTTTGCGCTAGAACAAAAGAGACTATAAATGGCAGATTCACAAACTTCTCTGATTCAACTTCAATCGTTACTCACTATTCCGCAAGAAGCACCGGATAGCTCACGTGCCAATGAAGCCGCTCAACAATGGTTAGAAAAGTTATCACCGGCCAACCTATCGGCATTACTCAAGAGTCAACCAAGCCATTGGCACCAACAGTGGCAGCATACGCTTGCGTGTAGTCTGTTTGCCCGCAGCCAACTATTACAGCTGGAGCAAGCCTCTCCTACACTGCTAGCGATTTTGCCCGCACTGAATACACACTGGACACTTAACGACTACCAACAATCATTGCAACAATCCCTTGCATCTCCCCTGGATGATATCAGTTTAGATTCAGGCATCCGGCAGTGGCGAAATATGATGATGGTGAGGTGCATATGGCGAGACCTTAATCGCATAGCCTCTACGTTAGAAATTACGAAAGAACTCACCCTAATGGCCGACGTTGCAGTTAATTATTCACTTAATTACCACTACAACGCGATGATAAAAGGCAAAGGTATTCCTGTTAATGCGCATAATCAAGCGCAACCCATGTTAGTAATTGGCATGGGGAAACTTGGCGCTTACGAACTCAATTTAAGCTCGGATATTGACCTTATTTTTGCCTATCCAGAATCAGGCCAAACAACACCCAGCCCAACAACGGGCAAGGTTATTAGTAACCAAGAGTTTTTTACTCAACTCGGACAAAAACTCATTAAAACACTCGATGCACCCACAGTAGACGGCTTTGTATTTCGTGTGGATATGCGTTTACGGCCTTACGGCCAAAGCGGCGCGCTGGTGAGTAACTTCGACGCCCTCGAAAACTACTACCTAACCCAAGGTCGTGACTGGGAACGCTATGCCATGGTTAAAGCGCGCGTCATGGCATGCTCAGCCGGTAATGTGTCGAACTGTATTCCTTCAGTAGAAGCCACCGACGAACTCATGGCATTACTGCGCAGCTTTACCTACCGCAAGTATGTCGATTTTTCAGCGATTGAAGCCTTGCGTGACTTAAAAACGCGCATTCGCCAAGAGGTCAAACGCCGTCGCCTTAAAGGCAACGTCAAACTCGGGGAAGGGGGCATACGAGAAGTCGAATTTATTGTACAAGCCCTGCAGCTCATACGCGGTGGGCGAGACAGCCAATTACAAACCCCCTCATTAGTCAAAGCCTTAAACGCACTGGTTGAGCTTAAGGCCATACCTGCCGATATTGCCGACCAACTTTTACAGAGTTACCTCTTTTTACGCAATGCAGAGCATGCAATACAGGCGTGGCAAGATAAACAAACGCAGGACTTACCCACCGAAGCCAACAGCCAATGGGCGCTAGCTAAGGCTATGGGCACACAAAGCTGGCCTGAATTTGAGTTGCAGCTTAACCAGAATATGGCGTTTGTGAGCCAGCAGTTTGGCGAAGTTATCGCCGATAAAGACAATAACCAAAGTACTCAAGCAACCCAGCAATGGCGCTCTATTTGGAATGAAACACGAACACAACTGGTAACAGAGTTACTGGATAGCTTAGATTTTGACTGTGCCGATAGCGCAGCTCAAGCGCTCAGCAGCTTGCACCAAGCTCCACAAGTGCTTGCCACCGATAAAACCGGCGCCGATAGGCTCAATCGTTTTATACCGCTACTCCTTCAAAAACTGAGTGCCCGCCCACGTGCAGGCCAAACGCTGCAACGCCTGCAGCCCTTTATTATCGCGATTGCCCGCCGCAGCGCTTACATCTTACTATTGATAGAAAACCCAGCAGCACTAGAGCAGTTAGTTCTTCTTAGCGAAGCCAGCCCTTGGATTCCCGAGCGCCTTACCGAATACCCCGCACTGCTTGATGAATTACTCAGCCCAACCAACCTGTACCAAATACCCAATAAAGACGAGCTTAGCGCCGAACTCACCCAAACTATTTTACGTATTCCAGAAGACGACCTAGAACAGCAAATGGAAGCCTTGCGCTATTTTAGGCATGCTCATGGGCTAAAAGTCGCAGCGTGTGAGGTTACCAGTAAATTGCCACTCATGAAGGTAAGTGATTATCTCACCGAGCTAGCCGAAGTCGTTTTAGCCTACGCCCTCGACTTGGCGTGGCAGGAGATGTGTCGTAAGCACGGTTTACCCGGCGGCCACCAAGGTAATAACGAACCTAATTTTATTGTCGTGGGCTACGGTAAACTTGGCGGTATTGAACTTGGCCATGGCAGCGACCTGGATTTAGTGTTTATCCATAACGCCGATTCGCAAAAAGAAACCCAAGCGGCAGAAGGTCAGCGTTCACTCGACAACCTTACTTTTTACACCCGCATGGGGCAAAAACTCATTTCATTGCTCGATACCAAAATGCCATCGGGCACCTTATACGAAGTGGATATGCGACTTAGGCCATCAGGCAATTCTGGCATGCTAGTAAGCACGCTTAGCGCTTTTAGCAAATACCAAAGCGATGCAGCCTGGACATGGGAGCATCAAGCTCTAGTCCGCACCCGCGTGGTTGCAGGTAATGCACAACTGGCAGAAGATTTTGCCACCGTTCGCAAAACAATACTCAGCCGCCAGCGCGATTTAACCAAGCTCAAACAAGACGTCACCGAAATGCGCCAAAAAATGCGCAAGCAGTTGGGCAGTAAAAATAAAGAAGAACAAGACGGTCAATTTCACATTAAGCAAGATGCTGGCGGCATTGTCGATATTGAATTTATTGTGCAATATCTCGTCCTAGCCCACGCATATCAATACCCAGTACTGGTTGAATGGTCAGACAATATTCGTATTTTGGAAGTTATTGGGCAAAGTGGTTTACTGAGTGAAACACAAATAACAACGCTCATCGAAGCTTATAAAATATTGCGCTCAGAGACTCATAAACTGGCTTTGCAACAAGATAGTAATAAGATAGATGGGGCAGGGTTTGAAGTTTTGAGGGGGGATGTGCAGGAGGTTTGGCGGGAGTTGTTGGAGTAGGGTGAATTAAGCGTAACACTGACTAGATCTCAGCCCATACGGTAAATTTTGTTCAAAAACACCGTAGCAATTCTCCTAAACTAATGGGGCCATGTAAGTTCCACTCAGCTCCTGCCTCTTAGGTTTTGACAAAACTTACCGTATGGGCCTGACCTAGAATATTTGTAACTATTCAGCCGTACATGAATAGGCCGGCAAACTGATCATTTTCTGGGCCGCTCAAGCCATCCATGGGCGCTATGCAAGCGTTCCTGACGCTTGAATGCCCAGAAAAAAATCAGTTCGCCTGTTGAGTAAGCATGATTTCGAGCCCATCTGAATAGTTACGAATATTTTTACTTGCAGTCCCTAATAAAGCGGTTTGGCTTCACACCATGATGGTGTTAATGATTGTTCAACGATATTAATACTACAGGTCACTATAAATGCCGAACCTCGAGAAAGAGAGCCATCGATTGTATAAGTAAATGTGGTGTTATTAATTGCGTACTCACTAAATTCAATAAAAGAAAAATCCGTTCTGGCATCAAATGCGTTTGGGTAACCTGAAACGTTAACCTCACAGAGACTCATTTCTGAATGCGCTTGCGCATTGCGATAACTCAGAGTGACCTTAGGGCAAGCCTCTGAGACCTCCATATCCTGATGCAATACTTTTAAACTGATATTTTTGTCGCTAAAAGCGTATTCATGACCAGATATTAAATCGTCAACATTGGCTTGGGGCTTCTCTTCAGAAAACGTCGAACACCCAGCAGCAAGGATCAATGAACTTAGCGTTAAATATCGAATCATTCTGGAGTACCTGTTGGCTGATTGTGCGATATTTTGGCCCCGTCATTACCTGATTGAATGACAGCCTTCCCCTTTTTGCGCTTCTCTTTGCTAACCTGATCCAAATACTCTTTGCGTAAATCAAAGCGATTAGTTGGCCACAACTCCCAATTCTTTTTTTCAATAATTATTTTTTTCAAATCATCAAAATCATTATTACTAACAGATTTCTGTATTTTTTTTCGGCTATTACCGGTGTAGTCTCCCCTAAAGCGTAGGTCAACAAGTATGTCTAGTATTGCAGGGTCAAGTTCATCCCAATTGGTTTTTCCGTAAGCTTTTATAACACTAGTTTTATTTCCAATTCTTTTAACATCGGCAGTAATATCTTTATAAACGTGCTCAAATAGTGTTAGTTGTGCTTGTGCGCTAATTTCAAAATCGAGTAAATCTTGGTCAATTATGAATTGACGCGCCGCCAGCCCTTGTAAGCCAGCCGCTTGACTAATTTTTGTAGCAGTACTGCTAGGAATAGATACTAAGGAGAGGTGCTTCTTTATTTCAGCAGTTGAACGCTGCTTAAGATCATAGCCTCGCCCAATGGTCAATCCGGATGTATTGCTAGGGACGTGTAATACTCGACTATGGTACCTACCGCCCTCACTACCTTCAGCCTTCCAAGTCAGCTTCCCGTTTGAAGGAGGTAGTATTGCAACATGAGTTCGCGTTGACTTCATGAATGCGACTAAACTTTTAAAGCTACCCGAATTACTACTTGTAACCTGACCATCCGGTGTTAGGTTTTTTTGATGATCTTTCTGATAATTACTTATTTCTTCAATAAATGATGCATCACATTTATCAGTGATCGCTGTTATCGTTAGCTTTTTGTTACGTCGATAAACATTAATTAGAGATCGAATAAGCTTAACATCAGATCCAATGTTTTTCCCTTTCTCTCCAACTGAATTGGTTATGGCAAGTTTCACTATAATTCCTTTATGTGATTTTTAATTTTCACCGATGCTAGCATAGCTCCAATACTTATAGCAAACAGTGACCGAGATGACCTTACATCGTTTTTGAAAGCCCTGACCAAAACACCAAATCACAAACCCTAAGCCCGTACCAACATTTATCCACCTACCCCAACAACGCCAATAACTCATCGCTTGATTTAGGCAATTTTGATTTTTGTGTGCCGTCGAATAGTGCGTCAGCCAAAGCTTTTTTATCCGCTTGTAGGGCTTGGATTTTTTCTTCTACGGTGCCTTGTGCCACCAGTTTATACACAAAAACGGTTTTATCTTGCCCTATGCGGTAGGCGCGGTCGGTGGCTTGCTCTTCTACGGCTGGGTTCCACCATGGATCTACGTGAATTACGGTATCTGCAGCCGTAAGGTTAAGGCCCGAGCCACCGGCTTTTAGGCTAATCAGAAAAATGGGCGTATCGCCAGCCTGAAACTGCTTAACCAGCTCGCCTCGATTTTTGCTGGCACCGGTTAGCTTAATGAAGGGGATTTTGGCTTTATTTAGGTCATCCGCAATAACTGCCAGCATCGATACAAATTGCGAGAACACCAAAACGCGGCGGCCTTCTTGCACCATTTCTGGCAGGGTTTCTTGTAACCAGCTGCGTTTGGCTGAATTTTTCACTTTTTTAGCTTGCGCTAATTTTACCAGCGAAGGGTCGATACAGGCTTGGCGCAGTTTAAGTAACGCATCTAAAAATTCAATATGACTTCGCTTCGCGCCTTTTTCTTGGAACAGCTGGCGCACATGTTTTTCCATGCTGTTGCGAATACCCTCGTAAAGCTTGCGCTGATCTTTTTCTAGATGCACGTGCTGCACTATCACATTTTTTGGCGGTAACTCTTTGGCAACATCACTCTTATAGCGGCGCAACATAAAGGGAGCGACTTGCTTGGCAAGGCGCTGATTAGCGCTATCGTCCTGCTCGTTTTCGATTGGTTTACGGTAGTGCCTGTTAAAATATTCTTGCTTGCCCAATAAGTTAGGCAGGGCAAAGTCCATAATCGACCATAGCTCGCCCAAGTGGTTTTCCAGCGGTGTGCCCGTTAAAGCCAAACGCATATTACCTTGTAACTGGCGTGCAGCGCGCGTTGTTTTGGCGTTTGCATTTTTAATGGCTTGCGCTTCGTCTAAAACGACAACATCAAAACAATGTTGTTTAAGTATTTCAATATCGCGCTGTAATACGCCATAGCTGGTCACGATTAAATCATAATAGGGGATATCTGGAATATCCTCTTTGCGCTCTGGCCCGTGCAGTATCAATACACTTAAACCCGGCGCAAAGCGCTCGGCTTCGCTTTGCCAATTCCATAAAAGGCTAGTAGGCGCTATGATCAAGCAACCATTATTTAGCTTGCGGCCACTTTTTAATTTTTGCAGTAAAGCAAGAGTTTGTAAGGTTTTACCTAGACCCATATCATCCGCTAATATTCCCCCGAGCTGGTGCTGCTGCAAAAAATTTAGCCAATTAAGGCCCTCTTGCTGATATTCACGTAACTGGGCATTCAGCCTTTTAGGTACAGCAACAGGCTTAATGCCTTTAAAATTTTGTAATTGTTTTTTAAGCTTTTTAAAATTTGGGGCACGCCTTTCGTCTAGCTCATCAAACTCTTGCAACATGGGTACGCGGTAGGGCGGCAAGCTAATGGCTTCGCCAAATTTCTCACCCGAATAAAGCTCTTCAAGGGTTTGTGTTAAATGGCTAAATTGCTGCATCTCTATAATGTGCCATTGGCCAGCGTGCTGAATCATCAGCTGCTTTGGGAAGCCATCGGAAAACCAGCGTTGTAACAACGTTTGACTATTAATGTCGAGGCCGTCAATTTGCAAGCTAAGGGCCATACTAAACCAGCCATTGTCTTGATCGCCAACCTCTGTCAGTAAGCTAGCATCACGCTCAGTGGGCGGCTGATAACTTGCATCAGTGGTGCAAAGCCAGCCACGTTTTTCACATATATCAGCCAATTTAGGTAATGCAGCTTGCCAGCGCACAATGCGCTGGGCATCATCAAAACTAAAAATCATCCAGATTTCTTTATAACTTTTTTCAACCTCTAAGCTATCAAATTCCGCTTTAAAACCTAGTATTTCCAGTACTCTTATGGCATCCAATTCCGCTTTACCATCATAAGTAATACGGTAATGCTGACCATTCTTTTCATGCCTTTGGTCTTTATTCAGTAAATCAAAGCGGTGCCAGCCAACGTCAAAAGAAAAATCACCGTAATGTACTTTCAACTCTAACCCAGGGAATTGATTGCGGGCGCATAGAGTCAATTCAAACCTTGCTTCGGTTAAATGAATCTCTAATAACTCGGGTATGTCGGGCTGTATTTTTGTTGGTAGGCCACTAAAAAAGGCGCTATGCGTCTCTGTCATTTTATTTAGTGGCAACTCTGGCATGGCCTGCAATAGTGCTAACTGCTGCCCGTTCACCCATGAATTTAAGGGCCCAAGAGTATTATTATCGCGATACCAAGATCGCTGAGCAGGGTATATTTTCGCTTTGGGTAAGCCTTGCACACTTAACTCGCAACCCAAGCTATCGGCTTTTTTTACCCAGTGGATATCTAACGGTTGCAGGCTTCCCAATGATAAGGGCGTAGCATCTGCCTTGCTTCTAGAGGAATGGCTGTCGTACAAGCGGCCGCTTTCTAAGGCTAACTGCAGCATCAAACCACTAATATCATCGTCAATAGTTTGCGCCGTGTCATCCACATACTGGCTTTCCCATAACTGTGCTATTTTTTGATCAAACACATCTCCGTCGTAATGGTATTCATCACAGGGAACAAGGTTCAGCTCGTCCTCCCCCTGATAGGATAAATCCACTACAGGACTTAAGCATAAGCGCTGATTTTTTTCCTCTAACAAGTAAAAAACCGCTGTATCTAAGGCTTTTCTAGGCTGTTCCTCTAGTACCGACTTACACTGCTGCAACCAACTGTCCTGTGGCGATGACGAGGAGGTTTTAGCTGAAGCAGAAAGCCGGCGTGCGGGTTTGGCCGCCTTCATCGCCAATACAACGGCCACCGTATGCTTGCAATTCAAAGAGTAAGGGCAGCTGCATTGGTACTGAATGCGTGCATTCGATAATTTGATACTGACTTGATATTTATCGCCACGGCTGCCAATAACAAGACTACTAACGCCGTTGTGGCTGTATTTTAAGTTCCCGACCGCCCCTTCATTGAATAGGCTTTTACCACGCTGCCAAATAGCAGTACTAAAGTGGTTACTTTGGACCTTATCTAGAAGAGACATATCGAATAACTCTAAAAAATACGCATTTTAGGGCTCTGTTATGAGCCTGACAAGGTATGCCTAAGCTACCCAACGACCTTAGGGGCGAGGAAACAATATTTCATCCACTAATGCTCGATATCGACATCCTTACCTTCGTTGCTCAAAGCGTTACATGCCCCGGCATGCGCCCCTTTCAGCGCCTTGATAAGAATGCCGATCTCTTCGCCTAATTGGATAAACTATTATTGCCTCGTCCCTTATAACTCGCGATGTCTTTGCGATATCCTCGAAACAGCCAAAGCACCCCAATTCCCTACCTTCACAGCACGTTTTATGGTTCAATACACGTACTTTGCCTCAGCTGTTGCAGCACTTGCCTTTTGAACGACCTTCAAAACCAAACTGCCCAATTATGCGGCTTGCTTAGCCCCACAAGCGACTAAGATAATCAAAGCGAATATGGCAATCAAAGCCCACAAGTCTTTTTGCCACAACTAGCATCATCGTCGCTAGGTGCAAAACTAGATTGAAAAACAATGCGAGCGCAGCTCGGCCCAGCTTAAACCTGTGCCTTGAGCGCGCTTATATCAATTCGACGCTTTAATTTAGAGAGAAACAACTATGAATTTTGCCGATCGCGATGGCGTAATTTGGTTTGATGGCGAAATGGTACCTTGGCGCGATGCCAAGATTCACGTACTTACCCACACCCTGCATTACGGGATGGGCGTTTTTGAAGGTGTACGTGCTTACCATGCTGGTGATAAAGGCAGTTGTATTTTTAAACTGCAAGAACACACCGACCGCTTGTTCCGCTCTGCGCATATCATGCGTATGGAAATGCCTTTCAGCAAAGAAGTGATTAACGAAGCCCAACGTGCCGTTGTTCGTGAGAATAACTTAGACGAAGCCTACCTTCGTCCGATGGCATTTTTAGGCTCAGAAGGTATGGGCTTGCGTGCCGATGGCCTGAAGACCCATATTATTGTTGCGGCTTGGGATTGGCCTTCTTATATGTCTCCCGAAGCAAAAGAGCTTGGTATTAAGATTCGTACGTCTAGCTACACGCGCCACCATGTCAATATCACCATGTGTAAAGCTAAAGCCAACGGCAATTATATTAATTCGATGCTTGCCTTGCGCGAAGCACTCGATAGCGGCTGTGAAGAAGCCTTGTTGCTAGATAATGAAGGTTATGTGGCAGAAGGCAGTGGTGAAAACTTTTTTATGGTACGCGAAGGTATTATTTATACGCCTGAGCTAACGAGTTGTTTAGACGGTATCACCCGTAAAACTATTTTTCAGCTTGCCGAAGATTGCGGTTACGAGATCCGCGAAAAACGTATTACTCGCGACGAAGTCTATGTTGCCGATGAAGCCTTCTTTACCGGTACCGCTGCCGAAGTATTACCCATCCGAGAATATGATGGTCGTGTTATTGGCGAAGGTAAGCGAGGCCCAATAACAACAGTCCTACAGGATTTATACTTTAAAGCCGTTAAAGGCCAGCTGCCGTCACATACTGATTGGCTTGCACCTATCAAATAGTTATAAGGGACGAGGAAACAATATTTCATCCACTAATACTTGATCTCGACATCCTTACCTTCGTTGCTCAAAGCGCTACATGCCCCGGCATGCGCCCCTTTAAGCGCCTCGATAAGAAAGCCGATCTCTTCGCCTAATTGGACAAACTATTATTGCCTCATCCCTAAAACAATATTGAAAAGGCGCTCATTGAGCGCCTTTTTTGTATAATCACAGCCAAAGGGACTTTTTCCTGCAGCATTTTTCGGCAATCTCGCATTGCAGCGCGCCATTGCGATTGATAGCATCCACCGTTCGATTTCCCCCTGCTCGCAACCGCTACTTCAAGGGCACCTCTAAAGTCGTTAATGGATAATATAATGAATAATAACGATATTAATAAGCAAGATGCTACTGTTGTGCAGAATAACGCAAAAGCGACAGCATCCACTCCCGAGGAAACGGTTGTTCAGGTAAAACCACATTCAGAGGAAAAAACTGATCGCCGAGAAACCTTATCCACAGGTCATCGCGATGAGGCGCTTACCCGGTTTTATGTTGATCTAAAAAGCGGTGAGAGCACTGAAGGTTTTAGCCAAGCAAAACAAGTCGCGAATGCGGCACTGGCGGAGAATAAAATCCTTCTTAATAAACGCTTTGTTTTAGAAAGCGTGATTGGTATTGGGGGGATGGGTACAGTATACCTTGCCAAGGATTTACGTAAAATTGAGGCAAATGACTTAAAACCTCATGTTGCAGTTAAGGTTTTAAACGACAACTTCAAAAACCACCCTGATGCCTTTGTTACCCTACAGCGTGAAGCCAGCCGCTCACACTCTCTTTCGCACCCAAATATTGTCACTGTTCACGATTTTGACCGCGATGGTGATGTCATCTTCATGACCATGGAGTTTCTTGAGGGTCAACCGCTGGATTCACTCATCCGAGAATTTCCATCAGGCTTAGCCCTAGACCATGCAACAACGATTATTACTGGCTTTTGCGATGCACTTATACATGCCCACAGCAAAGGTATTATTCATAGTGATTTAAAGCCAGGTAATATTTTTGTCACAGATACCTCGGCTAAAGTATTGGATTTTGGTATTGCGCGCTCTGTTAGCCATACGGCGGTAGCCGGCGATTTCGATGCTGGCTCACTTGGTGCACTCACGCCGGCATATGCGACCTTAGAAATGTTTGAGGGTAAAGACCCCCATCCCAGTGATGATGTCTATGCGACAGCCATTATCGCTTATCAAATAATTACGGGGAAACATCCCTACAATAACTTATCGGTTCAGGATGCTATTAAAAAAGGTCTTAAACCTGCCAAACCTGAAAATACCAATAAGTATCAATGGCAAGCACTTGAATCGGCATTGGCACTAAAGAGAACTGATCGCACCTCATCTATCGAGCAATTCCTAACAACATTTACCCATGTCAAAAAAGTCCCTTACTTCAAACTACTTAGCGGCAGCCTACTTATTGCCGTTACCGCTTTGGGTTACGCCATTTTTAACGCTCCTGACGAAGTCGCCATTGCGATTGATAATGCTTATCAAAAAGCAGAAGAATGCGCGGCAGCAGGCGATATAGATTGCGCGATAGAAGGCAGCCAAGCAGTCATTGAGCTCGACCCAAACCACAGCCAAGCTACTGCGTTATTAGCAAAAGTACAAAATCAAAAGATTGCTCTATTAGAAAGTGACACTCAAAATACCGTGCAGCTCTGTGCCGCGAATATGGACTTGGTGTGTATTCAAGATGCGTTAGGGCAACTAAAAAGCTTAGCCCCCAATAGCTCGCTTATACCGACGTTTGACCAAACTGTTAATCAAGTCAAAATTAACATCGAGCTTAGTCAGCGCTTACCAGAAGCTTATGATTGCCTGGCGTTAAACGACCTCGATTGCGCAAACAGTATCCTTACAGGCGTGCGCAATATTGCACCACAAGATGCATCAGTACTTTCTCTTCAGGCAAAAGTGGCAGAGCTAACAACTCAGACTAATAATACTAATCAAGCTCGTGAGGATAAGATCAAGGAAACGCTGGATAAAGCGAACCAATGTTTAGACGCGAAACTTTTTGACTGTGCCGTTGAACACAGCCAAACCGTTCTTCAGATTGAGCAAAACAACCCTCTAGCGCTCTCAATCCAACAAAAAGCCAATTATGACAAAAAGCAGGCAATGGAGAATCAACGCAAAGCGGATAAACTCATTAAAAAAGCATCGGCCTGTTTTAATAAAAAGAATTATGCATGCGCTGTTGCTAACTCTGAATCAGCATTAGAATTTATACCGAATTACGCCCCCGCCAAAAATATGATTAAAAAATCTAAACAACAAATAGAAACGTTAAAAAATAATTTCAAAATCAACTAAAAGGACATTTTATGCTTAACAAAAAATTTAAAATTATTATCGCTGCAGGTCTTTCATTCACATTACTTAGCGGTTTTGGTTTAAAAGATATAACGAAAGAGCTTGGGCCAGATACCGATAAATGCGAAAACTCTTCAAATAAAAGTAAATGTAAGAATAAGGAATACTTAAAATCAGCCGCTAAAATTATTGCCGTTACCGTTGCCGCTAAGCTGATTTATGAAATGATCATCGATTATAAAACTGAGCAGGTAACTAACGATAAAACAGTAACAAAAGAGTATAAGAAACAACACGGCTCTTTACCCGATACAACCCAAGTTTTGGTCTACGATGCTAAACTCAACCCTAACAGTATTGTAGAGGTTGGAAAACCGATTAATATCGATACTTCCGTTAAAGTTGTGCTGGGTAAGAAATCTAAAAAAGTATTCATCGAAGAAAAACTTGAAATTTTCGATAATGAAAAAACAGACCAAGTGATTAATTCTCTTACTAAAAAAGTGAGTAAAGGAAAGGGTGGTGCTTTTGAAAATACCTTTAGTTTTACCCTACCCGAAGGCATGCCTCAAGGTGTATACCCCATTAAAACGTCGATTCTTATCGACGGTAAACCGTTCGAACATGCCGATAGCGATATGCAAGTTGTGATGGAAGTACTGCATGATGGCAGCTTTCAAATTGCCTACCTGTCAAACTAGCCGTACGCTCTAATGAACCTAGAAACCGCAGTTAAACCATCAAAGGCTACGCATCTTTTTGACTTTCAACTGCGGTTTCTAGGATGAAGATAACGAGCACATTCTCGTTATCTTCTACTGATTTCTAAATCGAACACGCTTACGTTCAAGTCACACAGGAATTAACACAATGGATATTGATCCCGCTGACGAAAAAAAACTCAGACAAGCCAAAGATACATCCCAGCTCGTATATATACTGCAAGCGGCCTCATTCCTTGTTGGCCTTACTTTTATTGCTGCAGTAGTCATTAACTACATTAAACGGGATGAACTTGAAGGTACTTGGCTGGAGTCTCACAACCGCTGGCAAATGCGTACTTTTTGGTTTTCGTTATTGTGGTCGGTTATTGGCTTTATTACGCTTATTGTATTTATAGGATGGTTTATCTGGTTGGCGAATGCCATTTGGGTTATCTACCGGATAGTGCGGGGTTGGATAAACCTTAGTGAAGAAAAAGAAATGTACCAAAACTAAAAAAGGCGCTAAAAACGCCTTTTTCTTTAACCTAAAAACCGTAGTTGAGAGTCAAAAAGATACGTATTCCCTTGGTGTGCATGGCGTGTAGTAAAAATGTGTAGTCACCTTATTGGTGATGAGTCATTTTTACCGCACGTTAGGTGCGCTAAGGGGATGCGTAGACTTTGATGGTTTAACTGCGGTTTCTAGGTTTAAGATGCTTGGTATTTGAGATGCGCCAATATGCCGTCTAACTCATCTAAACTTTTATAGTTGAACACCAGCTTGCCTTTCCCTTTAGCGCCGTGTTGCACCTTAACCGGCACACCCACATGCTCAGACAAACCTTCTTCTAACTTTTCAATGTCGCCACTCGCGCTCGGCACCATTTTAGTTTCGTCTTTGGCATCTTGCTGTGTTTTACGCACTAGTGCTTCAGCCTGCCTTACAGACAGACTACGCGCGATAATTTGACGAGCAATACTGCGCTGCTGGTTGGACGGTAAACTGAGTAAACAACGAGCATGACCCATCTCTAAATCACCATGCTCGAGCAGCATGCGGACTTCATCAGTCAAATTCAATAGACGTAGTAGGTTGGTTACACCCGTACGCGACTTACCCACAGCATCGGCCACTTCTTGATGTGTTAATTCAAACTCATCCTGCAAACGCTTAAGGGATATAGCTTCTTCGATTGGGTTTAAATCTTCGCGCTGTATGTTTTCGATCAAAGCCATCGCAATGGCGGCTTCATCATTTACATCGCGAATAACAGCTGGAATGGTATCAATACCTGCCAACTGGGTAGCACGCCAGCGGCGTTCACCGGCAATAATTTCGTACTTATCTTCGCCAATCGGGCGCACAACAATGGGCTGCATCACCCCTTGTGCTTTAATCGATTCCGCAAGTTCCTGTAACGCTTCTTGATGCATATCGCGGCGCGGCTGGTATTTACCACGCTGCATAAATTCTACCGGCAGGTTTAACAGCCTTCCGTCTTTAGGCCCTGGCTCGGCAACGGGCATATCGGCTGGGTTTAAACCTTCAGCTTTGCCCGCCGTTTTATCCGTCGCTTTCTTTGCGGCACTTCCTAATAGGGCGTCTAATCCTCGGCCCAAACCTTTGCGTTTCATGGCGGTCTATCCAATCAAAATTCTATTTAAAGGCGTTATGCCGTTTTACCTAACGTCTGTGCCGCTTTCCATCACAGGGGTTTTACTTGGGCGCTACCGCAGGTTTTTTCTTACTTTTCTTATTGTAACGTTCGGGTTCACAGCGCTTAATCATTTCACCCGCCAGCGCTAAATAAGCTAACGCTCCCTTGGAGGCTTTATCGTATGCAAGTACAGGAACGCCAAAACTAGGGGCTTCAGCCAAGCGAACATTACGCGGTATACATGTATGGTAAAGCTGTAGTGGGAAGTGCTGAGTGAGCTGGGCAGAAACTTCACCAGTCAGGCTCATCCTTGGGTCGTACATGGTGCGTAGAATGCCTTCAATTTTTAACCGAGGATTAAGTGCAGACTGCACAGTATCAATGGTTTCTTTTAATGATGATAAACCTTCCAAAGCATAATATTCGCACTGCATTGGAATAATCACGCCGTCGCACGCGGTTAAGGCGTTAACCGTCAACATATTCAACGAAGGCGGGCAGTCTATTAATATGTAGTCAAAGGTATCGGCAACAGTACTTATTGCGTCTTGTAATCGTCGCTCGCGGTTATCCACATCTAATAATTGTACTTCGGCTGCCGTTAAGTCGCTATTGGCCGCGAGCACCGAAAATTGTCCTGCCGCGGAATAAACAATCGCTTCAGCCATAGAAACATCACCGGCCAACACATCATAAACCGTGTGCTGCTGGAGATTTTTATCCACACCCGCACCCATGGTGGCATTACCTTGGGGGTCGATATCGATCATGAGTACTCGGCGTTTAGTCGCTGCCAATGAAGCGGCCAAATTGACGGATGTTGTCGTTTTACCTACGCCGCCTTTCTGGTTAGTAATGGCAAAAACTTTGGCCACAGCAATCTCTCTTACGGTTGTATATCTGTTGAAGGGGTTGAACGCGGTTGCAGCTGGATAAGACAGCGCTCAGCTTCCAAGCCAGGCACTGATAATGGCTGGAAGCCCGCGACAATATAGTGTTTTTCGATTTGGCTCAACTCATCCACAGGGTTTTGCCCCTTCATTGCCCAAAAGGCCCCATTGTCCGCTAATAAATGGCCACTGCAACTCACAAAATCAGTTATTGATGCAAAAGCGCGACTAATAATCACATCAAACTTATCCACAGGGTCAAATTTTTCGACTCGTAGGTTTTGCACTGTCACGTTTTTAAGGCCCAACTCATTAACCACTTGGAATAAAAAACGAATTTTTTTGCCCGCGCTATCCAATAAAGTGAATTGTGACTCGGGGAATAAAATTGCTAGCGGTATTCCCGGTAAACCACCTCCCGTGCCTACATCAAGGGCATTATCGCCCTTAAAATGAGCTGCAACGACTAGGCTGTCTAAGAGATGAAGCGTTACCATCGATTTCGGATCCCGAATAGCCGATAAGTTATACGCTTTATTCCACTTAATAAACATCGCTAAGTAGCGCATGAGTAAGTCTTTTTGGGTATCAGTAATCTCTAAGCCTATTTTTGATAGGCCTTTAACTAATAGTGAGTGCTCACTCGATAATTCATCCTGCCACATCATTTTATTTCCCAGCTGCCGCGGCGGCCACTTGCTGTTTACGCAGGTAACCCCGCTTTTTTAAAGTTATCAACAGCAGCGAAACTGCAGCGGGAGTTATCCCCTGAATTCGCGTTGCGCGGGCGATAGTCTCTGGCTTGGCCTCGATCAGTTTTTGCTTAACTTCATTGGATAAGCCTTCTATATTTGAATAGTCGAATTCACTTGGGATGAGTGTTTCGGCATTCGCTCGTAATTTAGCCACTTCATCCTGCTGACGGTCGATATAGCCCGCATATTTAGCAATAATCTCTACTTGCTCCGCCACCTGGCCGTTATCTACAGCCTCGCCTTTTAAGCTCGCTATATCGAAATATGTAAGCTCTGGGCGTTTTAATAAATCGAGTAAGCTGTATTCGCGATTGAGCGGGGCTTTGATTTTTGGCGCAAGAATCTCAGCCTCAGGACTGTTGGCTTGGATGAACGTCGTTTTCATACGTTGATGCTCAGAGGCCACTAGCTCGCGTTTTTCACAAAATACGCGCCAACGCTCATCATCCACCAAACCTAGCTCGCGGCCTTTTTCAGTCAAGCGGATATCGGCGTTATCTTCACGCAATAATAAGCGGTATTCAGCGCGACTCGTAAACATGCGGTAGGGCTCTTTTGTGCCCATGGTGATTAAGTCATCTACTAATACACCGATGTAAGCTTGATCGCGCTCTGGACACCAACCTTCTTGCTCTTTGGCTCTGAGCGCGGCATTGGTGCCCGCTAACAAACCTTGCGCGCCAGCTTCTTCGTAACCCGTAGTACCGTTGATTTGGCCAGCAAAGAACAATCCATTGATGGCTTTGGTTTCAAAGCTGTACTTTAAGTCTTGCGGGTTAAAGAAGTCGTACTCGATGGCGTAGCCTGGGCGCGTGATATGCGCGTTTTCAAACCCTTTAATAGAGCGAACTAACTCCAACTGTACATCAAACGGTAAGCTGGTGGAAATACCGTTAGGGTAAAGTTCGTGAGTATTTAGGCCTTCAGGTTCGATAAATATTTGATGGCTATCTTTATCGGCAAAACGATGGACTTTATCCTCAATAGAAGGGCAGTAACGTGGCCCCACACCTTCGATTACACCGGTATACATCGGCGAGCGGTCTAGCCCGCCCATAATAATATCGTGTGTTTTTTGGTTGGTATGAGTAATCCAGCAACACACTTGCTCAGGGTGATCTTCAACCTTACCAAGATAGCTCATCACAGGAAGAGGGTTTTCACCCCATTGCTCTTCAAGCGCGCTGAAATCTACACTTTTTGCATCTATACGCGGTGGTGTACCTGTTTTCAAACGCTCAACATTTAACGATAATTCACGTAAACGGTCTGCCAACGCTATGCTCGGCGGATCACCGGCACGGCCACCAGAATGGTTCTCTAATCCGATATGGATTTTACCGCCAAGAAAGGTACCGGCTGTTAATACCACAGAGGGCGCCATAAATTTAACACCCATTTGGGTAACAACCCCTTGAACCGTATCACCCTCTACAATCAAATCGTCAGCCGATTGTTGGAAAATATCGAGGTTGGGTTGGTTTTCAAGAATTGTACGAATGGCCGCTTTGTAAAGCGCGCGATCGGCTTGAGCGCGAGTCGCCCGAACGGCAGGCCCTTTACGGCTATTCAATACGCGAAATTGAATGCCACCCTTGTCTGTAGCTAGCGCCATAGCGCCACCCAAAGCATCGATTTCTTTGACAAGATGGCTTTTACCGATCCCGCCAATTGCTGGGTTACAGCTCATTTGCCCTAGTGTTTCGATGTTGTGAGTTAGCAGCAGAGTAGAGCAGCCCATGCGCGCCGCCGCCAAACAAGCCTCGGTACCCGCATGGCCACCACCAATCACAATCACATCATATTTTTTAGGGTAAATCATGGCAAACAGCCCATAGGGAAAATGGGCTGGGATTATAAACTAAAAAGAGGGTGTTTAAAATTTGTACGAGTAATTTGATTCGATCTCTGAATTATTTAGCGACTGTGATGCGGTCACCGGTTTCTATATCGATGGCTATAACGCCTTGGGCACCGGCTGCTAAGTATAAAATATTGTATTCCGGGTGCATGGCCATAGCTGAAATGGATGACCCTAAACGTGGGCCTTTACCCAATTCACCTTCAGCCAAATTCGATGAGCTAATCAACGATATTAATTGATTAGCTAGATCAAACTTCCATATACGGTCTTGGCCTGCTATGAACATATCATTATTGGTATGAGCTAATAATGCTGTAGGCTTCCTTATTTCATATCCATTACTAATAAGATTTGTTACAACAACCGTATCGGATACTATTCCATCTGGAGTCTCTTCTGTAACCACCCTTAAAAGGGAGCTAGCTCCCGTTAGACTATCATCTGAATATTCACGGAGGATATACAGTTCTTTATTTACAATCGCTAATGATTTAGGGCCATACTCTTCTGTGAAGGGCTCCCCACCCACTGAAACTTCATAGGGCTGCCCAGCATAACCATCGCTATTGGTAATATACCAGCGCCCGAGTGATTTCTTTGTAGTTTTATGATCCAAAAAATATACAACTTGATTTTCACCGGAAGAAGAAATTTCGCTATTTAGATCCAAAACTAGCCCTCGAGCTGACAATATTCGATTATTTGTATCCTTAAATATTTCAGTATCACCTGAGTTGCTATCAACCAATAATAACGCTGTATTATACTCATCTATACCCGTGGAGGGATTACTATAAAAATTGTCCGTTAATATATATATTTCATTGTTATAGCTGTCTACTGCCATCGACCAATAGAGAAAATCAGAGGAGTTATTTTCAAAATTAGATGTATAAATTGGACTGTATTCACCATTATCATAATTAAATTTTTGCAATTGGGCCTTATAAGGGTCCGTAAAATATAGGCTGGCATCTATTATATTAAATCCCACTCCTGTGGCACTTAATAAATCACCAGCACCAGCTTGACCTGATGCATGACTACTTACCAATAAATTTTCAGTTCTAATTTCTCCAGATTCTAACTCCAGTGTAACCAGTATCTCCTGATTGAGCACACCTGTAGGTATACTCAATTGACTGCTATCAGGCGTAACCCAAACACTTCCATCTTTTATAAAATTCAAATTACCAGCATTTATCGACTTAATGTTTTGAGAGCTTTTAACCTCTCTTAAAATCACTTTTGTTGAATTCAAACCATACAAGTTTGATTTTTGAGTCGGGAAAATAAACTCAACTAAATTATCTTCACTATTTTCTGTCGAGCTTGAAGTAGCCGACACATTACTTGATGATACTATTCCAGCCTTTTGATTAATTCCATTTTCATTATTACTGCTACCGCATCCAGAGAACATTAACGTTAATAGAGTTAATATCAATGTCTTATAGGAAAGAAATAACTTCATGAGATACACCCGTATTATTTAACCCTTAGATTAGCTCTTTGTACTAAATTTTTATAGTAAATAAGCCACATTTTTCGGTAAATTTTACCCAAAAAAAAGCCCTCGATCTTTCGACCGAGGGCTTTATCTGTGACGATGTTACTGAGTACTAACGAGCGACAGTAATGCGGTTACCCGTTGCTAGATCAATGGCGATAATGCCTTGAGCACCCGCAGCAACATACAGCATGTTATACGCAGGATGCATCGCCATTGCTGTTATTGAAGTTCCCAATCGAGGACCACTGCCCATCTTACCCGTCGCTAAATTAGACGAACTCACTAACACTATTTCATTAGTCTCTAAGTTGAGCTTCCAAATACGGTCTTGATCTGCAATATAAAGCTCACTATCAGAAACCGGTATTACTGCTGTTGGCTTTTTAACCTCAAGGCCATTATTAGCTAAGCTCGCTACAACCGTGGAATCTGTTGTCAGACCATCAGGTGTTTCTTCAGTCGACACCTTCAAGACCGAACCCGCTCCCGTAAGGCTATCTGAAGCAAACTCTCTCACGATATATAGTTCGCCATTAATAAGCGTAAGTGCTTGCGGCCCAAAGCTGCCAGCAAATGTTTCCCCACCCACACTTACAGCGAATGGTTTACCAGTGAAGCTACCAGTATGAGTAATATACCAACGTCCTAATGCTCGTTGCTCAGCTTCGAAGTCCATGAAATAAGCCACTTGATTACCACTGGATGTACCTACTTCACCACCGAGGTCTAACACTACACTGCGTGCAGACGTTACACGATCGTCAACATCAGCAAATATTTCAGCTTCGCCCGTATTTCCATCAACAACATGCATGGCAACTTCGTATCGCTCACTCCCAACTGTAGCATCGTAGCCATACATATCAGCCAATACATAGATCTCATCGTTTGCACTATCTACGGCCATTGTCCAATAAAGACTACTTGAAGCATCTTCTGGGCGCATAGCGCTGTAGACAAGATCACGGCCGCCAGTTGCAGGATTGAACTTACGCAATTGCGCCATGTACGCATCGGTGAAGTACAACACATTGTCATCTTCATCAAAGCCTAGACCTGTGGCATTAAACAAATCCCCTTCACCAGCATTACCACTTGCATGGTTATTTAAAATTAAAGGAGCTCCTTCTTCACCATCTACCATGACAGCAAAAGATTGATCAGCATCTTGGCTAAGTGCTAAGGCTCCGCCAGCAGAAACCCATATATCGCCCTGCTTGACTAACCCAACACCACCAACTTCTACAGATGTCGCTGGAGATAGGGTTTTCACCATAACCTGAGTCGATTCCACTCCACCTAAGTTAGCCTTAAACGTTGGATAAACAAATTCAACTAAGCTCGGCAGTGCAGCTTCTGATGAGCTAGACATTGTGGAGCTAGACGATTCAGCAACAGAGCTACTGCTAATTTCACTGGATGAAGATACCACCTCAGAAGATGAGCTCATCATCATTGCACTGGAAGAACTCACCTCAGAGCTACTGCTCATAACACTAGAGCTTGGAGTAACAATATCACTGCTTGAGGCTTCAGAAGAAGAACTCACAGCAACATCTTGCGAAGAGC
>NZ_CEXWTU010000020.1:0-38592 GCF_982758155.1 Marinagarivorans sp.
TCAACAAGGTAGGGAGTACCCACTTTAACCGCACTATTATCTATATGATCAAAATAACGGACTACGCCATCGATAAATACTCGGAGAGTTTGCTCAGACATCATAGCCCTCCACCAACTCCATCAACGCGTCTTCTAATTGCTTTTCAGTGAACGGTTTACACAGAAAACCACTAGCGCCTTTTTGCAGCGCCGCTATCCCGGTCGCTTTATCCGACAAAGCCGACACAACCAAAATATGCAAGTCGGGGTCAATAGCAATTAATGCCTCAATGCAATCAATCCCATTCATCTCAGGCATCGTTAAATCCATTGTAATCACCTTGGGTTGCGCAATACCAAACTTCCGCAGCGCATCACACCCACTGCTCGCAGTGGCTACAACACAAAACTTTTTTGAGCCCTCATTAAAACGATCAATCTTTCGGCGAATTACATTAGAATCGTCCACAATCATCAACGGTAACATACCCACCCCCTAAGCCACCAAACGCTCAGCATTGGGAGCCGGTAATGTGATAACAAAGCGCGTGTACAAGCCAGTTCGACTCACCATTTTTATTTTCCCACTATGCGCCCTAACCCATCTAAGTACTGCGACCATACCAATCCCCCTTCCTGCATCATCAGACAACACGTCAGCAGCGCTGATATCAGCAATAAAAATGAGTGATGCCAACTTCGACGGTGGCCAAGTTTTTATATCACTGGCAGCCCAACGTTTTGAAGCCAACGCTTTTGCACGCAAAGCGTCATAATCAACCCCAGCCCCATCATCCTCCACGACAACCTCCGTCGCACCGTCAGCCATTACCGCTATACGAACATCAACCCGCCCCACCGCTGTTTTTTTCGCCTTAAGTCGCCCGGCCGGTGCTTCGATGCCGTGAATAACACTATTGCGTAGCAATTGAATTAAGACAGACTTCAAACCACGAATGAATTCATCCTCCTTAGCGCTCAAATCATTCAATCCCGAACACACAAGATCGACAAGTTTATCCCCTCGATTAGCCACGCTACCGACTAAATCATACAGCGGCTTCCACTGATCAAAATCCACAACACTCACAGCTCGAGTAGAACTATACTGAGCCATCTTCTCGACCAAGGCCTCCACCTGTTGGGTATAGCCAATCATTTCATCTAAAAAAACAGTCAGACTTAAAAAGTCATCTCCCGACAAGTCAGGTTTACTTTTTAATCGAACAATGCCGGCTTCAAAGGTAGTTGCGCGTGCAGTAAAGCTCTCTAGCTGAAGCGCCATAGCATTGCCTTTAAAAGAATGGACCTCTACAAAAGTATCATCAAGTTTCAATTGCATAGCCGCATCAGACTTGGATGGCGCCTTAAAAACTTTATTAATACGATTATAAAAACCATATGCATTAGCAATAAAGTCCTGCAAAAGTAATGGATTCACATGCAGTAAGCCGGACAGTAGCTCCACCTGTTTTGATGTGTTTTCGCGTGACGCGCCTAGCTCGCGCGCTAATAAGACTTGCGCACTAACATCATCAACCGTCACAAGTACATGAGAAATATTCCCGCCCACTAAAGCCCGAGAAAACGAGAAACTAAGGTACCGTATCTCCGGAAGCCCCCCTTCCTGGCGGAAAGTCACCTCGACCTCGTCAAGGGGGTTCAAATCGCCAATGAGTTTTTCTTTGACCTTCGGATTGAACAATAACGCAACAAAGTCAGCCGTTGTTTGCGCTTCTTTTTCATTAACAAGCCCACCAAGCACATCAAGTAACGATTTTTCATGTAAAGCTTTTACACCAATAATCCCCTCTAATGTTTTTGAATACTGAGAACCAATGGATAGGTCCTCGGAAACCAAAAAAAGACCCTCGTTCACTGTGTTTAAGATCTCTGTAGTTTCATTTTTTGCCGCCTCTAATACTGCATCACTTTCTCTAAGTTGGCGGATAAAATGAAATAAAATAAAGAAAAAGTTTAAAATTGCCAAAGAAATTCCGACAGTTTGGATCCAGCGCAGTCGATTAGCTTTTGAAGTAGCAATATTTTCAAGGGCGACGGTAAAATCATTCATCAAGACCAATATTTGAATATTATGCTGCCGAGCATACGCCAACGCGGCCGCCAAATATTCCGCCGTCAAGTCGCTGTTATCCCCAACATCAATCAAGGCTAAAATAGACTTTTTATACTCTGTCCAATATCGGCCTGCAGTTGCAAGCGCACGCTTTGCCGCCTCATCGGTAACCGCAGACAGCGTAACTGATTCACCAGAAGCCCCTTTCGCTAGCCCTCCAACATTAAAAGCATGCAAGGTATCGTCAAACAAACGAGAACTTAACTCGAGTTCTTTTAGTGTTGCCGGATCAAACATGGCATCACGGCGGTGCTCAGCCTCCAACGAATAAAGCGTTTTTGCAACTCGCTGAGACAACATTCGCTGCCGTCCCGCCAAGTTAACATCAACAGCGTCATCTGCAATTTGAAAGGATATAAAGAAGTTAAGCATTAAAACTGATGCATCCAATAGGATAAATAGTGCAACAGAAATCAATACCCCCCGGTATTTACCGACATTAAACCGACTAAAATACATTAACAGCCCCCATAGCTACGTTTAAGACATTACGCATTGAGCGATAAACATGCCAAAGTGAACCCGGAGATAAAAGTGTTCGTTATTAAGGTTAAAATGAGGAAAAACAAAGAAATTTAATGGATATTACTGCAGTTGTCTTTATTCGCACCACAAACGTTACTCAATCAAAGACTTTTATGCATCAAAAAAAACCAACACAAAGGAGACGCACTAATAGCACGCACCCAAAAAAACAGCTTTCATCTAAAACCGCTGCTCCGCACGCAACAACACCTGATAATTGCCCGCATCTTTTTTATAGCCCGTTGGGGCCGCAAAATCTATATGTACAATATTACTGACATGGGTCTTACTCGACATGATCCGTAAGCCCACACCCGCATTACTCAGAAATTCGCCATCATAACCACCGTTATCAATGACAAAGTGGTTGTTATGTAAAACAGCAACATCCACATACCCCACCCAGCCTACTCGAATAATATTTAAGAGGTGCCAGTCGGTATGGTAACGATATTCAAACGAGCCTCCGTAAACTTTATTGCCCAACACATAATCTGCCGGGTACCCGCGCACTAACGCAGCCCCCCCCAAACTCAAAGCATCATGAATACCGGCAACACGGTTTTGTCGGTAGGAACCTATAGCAACAAAGCGCTGCCGATCATCAAGCAGCCAACGATAATCAGCGGTTAATAGCGCAGAATAATACGTCGAATTTTGATCGCCAAGCACAGAATCATTTTCTTCGTAACGAATCACATCAACAGAGGACATAATTGAAAATAACGCGCGCGGAAGAGAGAACAATTGCTTATACGACCCGCTGCCGACAACCGCCGCGCGCTGATTATTTTTTTTAGGGCTGTACCCCAATGATGCCAACCAATACGCGCCAATACGTAAATCTTCAATAGACTCGATGTAGTTGATGTTTTTCATAACAACATAATCGGTGGACTGATGCTCTAGGGCTAACCACGGAAAGCTTAGGTCATCTAATCGATCCGGTGATAAAGCTGCCGTACCCGAAAAATCTTCATAGCTCTCATGCCGCTGGGTAACCCCCGCATAAATGCGACTAACGCTTCCGGCATCAAAGCGCTGCTGAAATGCCGCGTACACCGTCTGCTCATGGGCCTCAACATCATAAGCTGCCACCTTCACATCATTCTGCTCAGTCGTAACCCGCGCGCGATTTCGATCTACACTAAACTCAAAAGACGAGACGGTAGCATCGGTATAAAAAGGTTTTGCAAAACGGAAAGAGCGCGCATAGCCATCTGAATTATCACTAAGGCCAAAACTTAACGACAGTGGCTGCCCCAAGAGGTAATCTTTCTCAAAACGATAAGCAACGGAACTACGATCATCATCCTTCGTCAACACCACGGATATTTCACTGCCTGAGCCTAAGAAATTACCTTCAACCAAGCCAACTCTCGACTTAGTCTCCCCCCCCTCTCGGCTACCGCTAACAATCGGCTGCGTAGTCCACGCATCTTTAGTCACCACCAACAAGTGAACCTTATTTGCACAGGCGGCTACCGGCATAATATAAGCATCAGACAAATACGATCGAGCCCGAAGATTCCTCTCGGCCTCAGCAACTGCTGCAGGATCTAACACATCCCCCTCCGAAAACTGCAACTGAGGTCGCAACGTAGATTCTCGGGTTCGCATATTCAGAGAATTAACAAGTCCGTACAGTGCATTATTTTCATCGGGGTTTGATGCATCAAAAACATCGACACGATCAAACTCAATGGTCTCAATAACCATTTCCTGGAAATCATAAAAACGATTATCTGAATGACGGTTAGCCAACAAGCGCTGTTGATATTCTTGCCTAGACACATCAAAAGACGAGCAGGGAGAAAGAAGAGGAACCTCGGCGACCCAAAGCATCTGCGCATACACAGACACAGTTGGCGCATAAAGTAACAATATGGAGCCAAGTAGCATGCACTGCTTCGCAATGACACGCGCAGCGCAAGGATAGACTTGCGCTCGCTCAGTGAGGTTATAAACTAAATTCACAGGTCAACCATTCTGACTACCAACTTTCCAAAAGACATAGACATAGACATGATACGTACTTTGCTTAAAGGATTTACAGTACTTCTTATCGTTTTGGCCATCATTATTGCTTGGGCCCTCACCATCAATAAACCTCAACAACAAAGCTTTCAGCATTACAGTCTGCCTAAAAACATACGTACACTCCAACAAAATTGGACTGCCGATATACGCCAGCAGATGAGTCACACCAGCTTTGGGTCACAAATCATCCCCCTCAGCTGGATCATAAACCTAGAGCACCCCTTTAGTTCGGGCCTACTAATTGACCCAAAACACATGCAAGCCTTCGGCTTTATTCCCCAGCAACACGCCACTAACAACACCTACGGGCTCCCCCTAGGGTTCAGCGTGGACACCAAAAACGAGGAGCCTTGGGCCGGACTGACTTGCACAGCTTGCCACACAGCCTTAATAGAACATAACGAACATCAAATCCTGATTGATGGCGGTGCAGGACAACTGGATTTCGCGCAGTTTGAGCAAACACTCTTCAGAGCTGTGGCGCGAACATTGCTTGAAAGACCACGCCTAGAGAAGCTCGCCAGAGCCATCCCCAATACCCCAATAGATCAACTAAAGCAGCAGCTCTCCCAATGGCACGGGAATATGAGTAAACACTTAGCCATCAACAAAGTAGAAACACCTTATGGCTATGGCCGCTTAGACGCGTTCGGAATCATATTCAACGCCATTGCTGTAGAAGCGCTTGGCATCCCAACTAACGTTCGAAGCCCCGACGCGCCTGTCAGCATCCCCGTACTGTGGGACGCCTCGCACCTGAATGTTGTACAGTGGAACGGCTCGGCCCCTAACAAAGAGCCCGGACCTTTAGGGCAGAACGTACCCACCGCCATTGCTGTATACGGGAACCTATCAATAAAACCCGACTCCTTTGGCGGCTATTCGAGTTCTGTCAGGGTAAAAAATCTGGGCTACATGCAAAATCGCTATTACAAACTCACCTCTCCATCATGGCCAGAAAACTTACTCGGCGAATTAAACCAGAAGCAACTGAAACAGGGTGAGATGATTTATAGGGAATACTGCCAACGCTGCCATTTAATAGCCGATAATCATGCCGCTAATCGCCAATACGTGGCAACGCTCATTCCGGCTGATGTAATAGGTACTGATCCGGTGATGGCGAATAATTTTCTTGACCGTAGAGTGAGCAGTGGCTTTTTGGCCGGCAAAAAAATGGCCATTATTGGCGGCCCAAAACTTGCCGAAGAAGTCGCCCCAATAGATCTAGTTCTGAATGCTGCTGTCGGCGTCATGCTTAAAAAGCCATTTAATACCCTTAGTGCTTTAGCAACAGAATTCGAAACTAACTTACCAAGCTCAGCGATCGAAAATAAAAAAGTCTACAAAGCCCGGCAACTCAATGGCATTTGGACCAGCGCACCCTACCTGCACAACGGCTCGGTACCCACACTCTGGGACCTACTCAATACCGCCGATCAACGCCCTAAGCTGTTCTACACAGGAAGCCGTCAATTGGATGTTAACAAGGTGGGCTATCAATCGGCTATCACAAACGGTACGCCTCTACCGGCATCAACAACGCTGTTCGATACCGCACTATACGGTAACAGCAATGCAGGGCACGAGTACGGCACGGCATTAACCGATGGAAATAAGTCGGCACTTATCGAATACTTAAAAAGCCTATAAGGGAGGAGAACATAAATTAGGGCAGGATTCTGCCCTATCACTAGGCGCTTAAAGAGCATTATTTAGCGCTTTGAGCGACGAAGATGCAGGGAGTAGAAAAATATTTTCGGATGATGAATTACTTCGCCAACCCCAATATATCTATCGGTCATACTCCACATCGGTGTTCGCGTCACCCGTCATCAATTGCTGAATAATGGTCTCAATATTTTTATCCATAAATAAAACAGCATACAGCGCCTGTACCAACGGCATGTAAACGCCTAATTCGTCCGCCTTTTGCTTAACGGTCTTTAATGTATTCACACCCTCAACCGCTTGACCAATATCATTAACTGCCTGCTCTAATGTCTGCCCTTTACCTACGGCATAACCCGCACGATAGTTCCGGCTCATATCCGATGTACACGTAAGAATTAAATCCCCTACTCCTGCCAGACCAAGGAAGGTCATCGTATCGGCACCCAAACAATTAGCGAACCGACTCATTTCAGCCAAGCTTCGCGTCAGAATCATCGCCAATGTGTTTTGGCCGCAACCACGCGCAGCTGCCATACCAGTGATAATGGCATAAATATTTTTTAAGGCGCCGGCCAGCTCTACACCATAACGATCGGGATTGGAGTAAACCCTAAAAGTACCCGAAGAAAAAATACGAGGCACCAACTCAAGAACATCGGCATGCTCACTAGCAATAACGCTGGCGGTATATTGATTATTGACGATTTCGGCGGCGAAATTTGGGCCGCTTAAAGCCCCTATTTTGACATCACCCAGCTCCTGCTCGAGCACTTGGCTCATCAACGTAAAGCTGCCAATCTCAATCCCTTTTGTCGTACTCACGACAATCGTTCCCGGTTTTATTAAGCCGGAGACTTTTTGAGCAACCTCTCGAAAAGAGCCACTCGGTATCGCAATAACCACCAGATCACAGCCTTCAACGCATTCGGCTAGATTACTGCAAAACAACAAATCTTGATGTAATTGATAATTGGGCAAATATTGACGATTACAGCGTGCTTGACGACACTCCTCAGCCCGAGCCTCATCGCGAATCCATAGCCTTGCGAGGTGTCCATTCGTCGCTATGATATTGGCAATGGCTGTACCAAAACTACCACCACCCAAAACAGCAACACGCTTTACATCTTCAGGGTTAAGAGTCACAACTTATCCTCATCAATTTTTATCATCAGGTAAAACATAACAAAAAAAACCCCGAGAGCTCATGCTACCGGGGTTTTAGTGCGGCCATTTTAAAAGTTAATGGCTTAGCTCAAGCAACAATTTATTGAGCCGTTGAACATAAGCGGCAGGATCATTCAAGCTACCGCCCTCGGCTAAACTCGCCTGATCAAACAACACTTTAGCCAAATCTTCAAAACGATCTTCATCGGGCTCTTGATCTAACTTTTTCACCAATGGATGCTCTGGGTTTAACTCAATGGTAGGTTTGTTTTCAGGAACAGCTTGACCAGCCGACTCCAACAAACGGCGCATTTGCGCACCCATTTCATCATTCGCCACAACTAAACATGCAGGAGAATCAGTCAAACGATGCGTAATGCGCACAGCAGTTACATCATCCGCCAACACTTTTGTCATACGCTCGATCAAACCTTCAAGCAACTTCTCTGCATCTTCTTGTGCTTTTTTATCTTCTTCTGTTTCAGCTGCACCAAGGTCTAACTCACCCTTACCTACATCTTGAAACGATTTACCATCATACTCATTAAGATGCCCCATCAACCAATCATCAACACGATCAGTTAACAACAAAACTTCTATGCCTTTTTTCTTAAACACTTCTAAATGAGGACTATTCTTTGCTGTTTTGTAATTTTCAGCAACAATATAATAAATTTTATCCTGCCCTTCATTCATCCGCTCAATGTACTTATCCAACGACTGATCTTGGTTGTTGGATTCACTCACTGTTGAGGTAAAGCGCAATAATTTAGCAATTTTTTCACGGTTCGAGAAATCTTCTGCCGGCCCCTCTTTTATTACCTCGCCAAATTCAGACCAAAAACCTGCATATTTCTCTGGGTCTTTTTTAGCCATTTTTTCTAGCATATCAAGCACACGCTTTGTGAGTGCAGATTTCATGCTATCAATATTAGGGTCTTTCTGAAGAATTTCACGGGAAACATTCAAGGATAAATCGTTAGAGTCGACCACACCTTTAATAAAGCGCAAATACAACGGTAAAAACTGCTCTGCTTCATCCATAATAAAGGTGCGGTGAACATACAATTTTAAGCCACGCGCAGCATCACGATACTGAATATCCATGCCTGCCTTAGACGGAACATACAGTAAACTGGTATAGTCCAACTTACCTTCTACGCGGTTATGACTCCACGTTAACGCATCTTGATAGTCATGGCTAATGTGCTTGTAAAACTCATTATATTCTTCATCTTTAACTTCACTACGCGAGCGAGTCCACAGTGCCGTGGCGCGGTTAATGGTTTCGTCTTCTGGTGCTTTTTTCTCACCATCCTCTTCACCTTCCGCCTGCTTCTCCATAACAATGGGCAACGATATGTGATCAGAATATTTTTTGATGATAGAGCGCAAGCGGTAACCATCGGCAAAATCTGCTTCATCTTTCTTCAGATGTAAGACTATTTCAGTACCACGCTTTCCTTTATCAACTGTTGCAACGGTGTAGTCGGCCTCACCTTTACTGGTCCAGTGCACACCACTTGCAGCATCGTCACCAGCACGACGAGTAAACACTTCGACTTTATCGGCAACAATAAACGCAGAATAAAAACCTACGCCAAACTGGCCAATCAGTTGCGAGTCTTTTTTCTGGTCGCCCGACAAATTCTGTAGGAACTGAGCTGTGCCCGACTTAGCGATTGTACCTAAGTGAGCAACAACCTCTTCGCGGTTCATACCTATGCCATTGTCGCTAATGCTAAGTGTGTTCGCTTCTTTATCGAACGTAATACGGATACCTAGTTCTGGATCATTTTCGTACAGCTCACCGTTGGCCAAAGCTTCAAAACGAAGCTTATCCGCAGCATCGGAGGCATTTGAAATCAACTCACGTAAAAATATTTCCTTGTTGGAATAAAGCGAGTGAATCATCAAATGTAATAGTTGTTTGGCTTCGGTTTCAAAACCTCGTGTTTCAGCTGCTGCTTCGACTGTCATTATCCGGCTCCTATCATTGCAGTGTTTTGTTTTTGCATAAGAATGCTAAGTGCTCGCAAAGATGGGGTTAGGCATTATGAATTTCAAGGGTACCGTTTTGATTAATGGCAATCATAAACGCTGAACACCTGCTCGCCAGCAGCAATAACGCCTTTAGCAACAATCGTATCCCCACCCATAACGGCCGCCTGATTCTTTGCCAGGGTAATAAGTTCGTTTGTTTGCTTCTGCTCCGAACGACCTACTACAACAATTTTCGATAATGTTTTTGATGTTGTGTCACCAATTTTACGGCAGCCACCTACCGCTTGCGCTTTAACCAATGCAACATATTGAGAGTCTACGCTTGGGCTCACCCAACTACACGCTACCCCGACCACCGCTGAAGACACTATTATTACGGTGCGACTAACAACAGATTTGACTTTCATAAGACTCTCTTTCATCTTGCGTTTAAGTTTAATTTTTCACAGCACTAATCTTTCTCGAGCGATCGACCGACGTCTTTATAAAGGTTTTGAGCTTCTTCGATAAAGGCTTTAGATTCTATTGCGGGCCTCATATTACTGGCTGGTGCCACCAGCACTCGCTGATAAGGCACGCTAGAGCCCGCATCGGGGCTTTCTACACGCTCGATAACGAGATTCAACACAATAGCTCCAGGCACTAGCAACGCTGCGCCAATGCGACCCAACCGAGATAGGCGCGTAGCCATCCCCACGCTGATCAACACTGCGACAAAAAATACACCTGCCGTCAGCATTTTATTGGCAATAAACCAAACCTCTTCAGCAGGTAGATGATAAGCAAACCAAGGCACGGCAAAACCAAGCACTGATAAGACTGCAGCGCCCACGCCTGCAATCAGCACCTGTGTAATTAAGCGGCCGTCACCGCGCAAAGCACGCCCAGCCAACGCCCAGCCAACACCATAGGAAAATACCGCTGCCACCGCATACAGCGACTCCAAAGCATAACGCTTTAAAGCCGTATCCACAGGCAAAGTTAGATAAGACTCTGCAATACTTAAAGCCGCCAGCAACAACGCCATCAATACAACAATTGGCCAGGCGCTTACGGCATAAACGAAACGATGTCCGAAAGTTAGCGCTTCTGCCTCAGGAACATGATGCGCGCTATGGCATACCCTCAACCGTGTACGCCCAACAATAATGATGTCGCCACTTGTCAGCTGAGCCTTACCCTGCACACGGTACTTTTTACCGACAGCGGGTTCAATGAAAACACCATTTTTGGAGCCCCGATCAACGCATAGAATACCGTGCGTTAACTCATCAATACTCAACTGCACATGCTGCGCATCAACAAACGGATCATCAATAATTAGAGATTCATTAAAGCCACGCCCAACATTAATTGTCGTATCTGAAAACTTAGCCAGCGCCAATGCATGATTAGACCGATTAATACGCTCTACAATGAGGGCCATGCCAACACCTCCGAGAAATGCGCCAAAAACTGCTGCGCAGATTCCTCAGTTACACCCGATAAAGTGTAATGTCCCATCACAGACTCCTTCGCATGATCGACAGAAACAGCCATATAAAAAGCATCATATAAACCCTTAAGCTTTTTATAAGGGCGAAGACAGTAACTCACTCGAGCAGTCAAACCGTGAGTATTAACCACTTCACGATCCAAACACTGGAAAGGACCCAGCTGATCAATAGGCCCGCGATTAGCAGGCATAGCATGGCCTGTATCGTCAGCCAAATACTGATACACACTAAAAGAAGGCCAGTTTTCCGCCTCAAAAAATAGGTACTCGTACTCCATATAACCCGTATTAAAGCCGTGAGCCAAATACAGAGATTGCCCACTGTGACAGCCACGGGTTACAGTAAAAGTCTGTGTTTTTTTATCTTTATTACTATTACCCCAGCATTCCAACCAAGGTAACGGCGAGCTTGCAATAGTTACCCCGCCCAAGGCAGCACTCTCCCAAGGAGTATCTAAAGCTGCCGAGATCATCGCGGATGTATGCGCAGCAATCTGATTTTTAATACTCAACAACAGCGTTTCAGTCATTGCCCCACTTCGGTATTTTGATAGCAACGCCGTTAATGCATGCCCGGGCACCAAAAAGCCAATTTGATTACCGGAGGTGGCCACATTAACACCCACCACCTGCGAATTTTTGTTCACCACAGGCCCGCCACTCATCCCAGGATTTATCGCACCGCTAAAATGAATTTGATCGATAAAACGGTGTTCCACTAAGCCATTAAAGTTACCTTCAACAACCGTCATGCCAATATCGTGTGGATTACCCAATGAATAGAGTGTTTCACCTTTGGCCGGCAAAGTAGACTCCAAAGTGAAAGGCCGCCCCAGCGTAACAGGCAGAACTTGGTCTTGATCAACGAGGGGATCTGCGTTGCCTACTAGCTGATTAGGCTCTGGCTCAATAACGGCCAATAACGCCAAATCATAAACAGCGTCGACAGCAACCACCGCCAAAAGTAATGCCTCGCCATCTTTTTCTATTTCGATACGGTATTTGTCGGGCTCAAATATTTTGGAAGAAATGACATGATAATTAGTCGCCAATAACGAGCCATCAGCAACAATAAAGCCTGTCCCTAAAGACGCTCGGCTCCCGGACGCTAATTCAATAATGCGCACCTGAAACACGGATTCCTGAAATGCCGCATAAACAACAACGGCATCATCTGAAGCCTTTGCACCAACGCCCAGCAGAGCCAACAAAAAAAGTACAACCCGCAAACCACTCTTTTTTATGCCTTGCACAGTAACGCCCCTACTATATCCATTTAAATGACCTACAGTTACTGGCTGTAAACCTTGCCCCAAGGGCGAGGAAAACCAGTTAAATTCAGTTTCGCACCAAGTAAAAAAACAACCACCACAAGCGTGCCGCCAACAGCACCCCACAAGTGGGAGTCCACCGCGACCAAACCGCCAATGGAGGATAGCAAATAGGTATTATCGAAATTCGGCATTTGCTCTAAAATGATTTTACCCACCAAAAAGGCACCTAACAAAAATGAAAAAACACGACTTTCCCACCAATACCATATAACCCCGGCCGCATAGAAACCGTAAATGGCTCCAGAAAAACCGCGATAACTCATGGCATCCGTAGCCGTTAGAACTAACCCAAGGCTTATACAGAAAGGCAAGATCAGCAATAGTGCGATTAAAATGCGACTTGGCAAGAAAGCGACAACTAGCAACCAAAGCACAGCGCACCCAGCAACGTTCATCAACGCATGAACAGCACCCAAATGTACATAATGCGCACTAAACCAACGATACGACATCGGCTCCAAGGGTCGCAGCTCTAAATATTCTAGTACACCCTGAGGGCATAGCCCCAACCCCATCAAGATTACACAAAACACAAAAAAGGCCACGTGTTTATAACGCGGCTGAGCCGGGACAATTAAACCAACCATTGACGTTAAAGACATTAGATTAAAAGGGTAAAGGCATGGGCTGGCCATTTAATACAGCCTGCCCTTTTTCATAATCCAGTACGACTTTATAGCGCTGATTGTGAAGCGTTATAAATTGTTGCGCGACTATTAAACCGATCAATTGCTCAACCTGCTCATCACGCATGGAGGTAAACTCTTGTTTAGTCAGGCTCGTGCTCCCCTCTTGCGCCATCATTTGACTCTCGACATAACGAAGCGCTATCTGTTTAACCACGGCCTCATCCGCATTAATATTTAAATTAAAAATAAGGTAGGGTAATAAAGCCATAGGATTCTGCGGATTAAGACTACCGGCAGCCAATGCTGGCCCGTCAACAGACAGAAGTGACTCGGCCGAAAAAGCCCCCTGAGGAGAGTCAAATTTAAACGCGTCCACTGCAAGCGACGGTGAGGATGGCAATAATTGCTGCAGCACTAACAGCCCAATATGCTCCTGCCAAAAACTAGGGCCCGCATCAGCTGGCGCAGCGGCGACAATATTTTGGTACTGCTCGATAAAGGCCAAACTAATATCGGTATAAGCAAGATCTAATACCATATTTTCTAAATCAACTTCCGCGCCTGGGACAAGTAACGCCTTTAATGAAATGGATGATCGTGTACTAAACAAAGTTTCTGCATCGTCCAGCCAGGTATCGCCCGTTACAGACAATCCTTTCGCAACAAAACCAGCCAACTCTTCATTTTGATTTTTCGTTGATATCTTCCCTGCAGAAAACTTAAACGTGGAGGGAGCCACATTGGCACTTTGCAACTTAGCTAAGTTAACGGATATATCGCCAGCTGCCTTCTCTAGGTTAATAGCTCCTCTAGCAGGATCGCCTACAAAATTAATAGCAGGAACATTAAACGCATAGGTTAATACGCGATCAACTCCAATATGGCCTTCGCCGCTATATGATTCAACAAGGAGCCGAGCATCCCCCTCGTGATACTCAAATGGCAACCAGCGATCACTAATAAATGTTGTTCCCTGCAGCGCCATACGAGCGGTTAATTGATAGATGGGACCATCCTGCGTAACGGTTAGTACACGCTGTAGATAAGCCTCATCTTTATCCAACAAACTCACCTGCAGATGAAACCAACCTAAATCCAGTTTATCGCCAAGTAATAATGGGCCGTGAGAAAGCTCAACATTGAACGGTAAGGCAATATCCGGAGATTCAGACAACGGCTTAACCCCCTTAAGCACAACATTAAGCACACCACTGCTATTGAACCAACCACGATTATATTTCTCCCAACTTGCACCATAGCCAGGAAGGCCATCCACATAGTTGGCCATGCTTTCCATATAACGCTGTGTTTGCCACCCCATATAGCCAGGCACAGCAATCATCAACGGGACAACCAAAAATAAAACTACTGATAAAAATTTTTTCATACCTATTTACGCCGCGCTTAACGCCCAAGCAACCCTTTTAATTGATTAATCGTTGCTTTTGAGTCATCCCCTAACTTTTCCTCAAGCTTTGCTTTCACCTTATCTTCCACCTCAGCTTTAGCCACTTTCTTAAGTTTAGCTTTAGCCACCTTTTCAGCATTATCCAAAATGGGCTCTAAAATGGCTACCGCTAGCTCACTCGCAGTCAAACCGTGATTACCGCCTAAATTATTTCGTTCCAACGCTGGTATGTCTAAGGTAAAGCTGCCGTAGCCCTCAGTTAATAAACTCATACTATTGTTTTTAAACGACAAATGTTTCAGTACAAACCTCGGCTCTTGATTTGCGCCTGTGGCACTTGTTTTATCCGCTGAAGCCGCCGAAGCGTGCCTGTTCGTGAACTGCTTTATGGCATCGTGCAACTGTTGAATATTGGTCGTTAACCCTTTCTGCTCAGCAATCAGGCTAACCCCCTCAAGAGTTATGTCATCCAAAACAATAATGCCTGAACTTAAACTGCTAGGTTCTACCTTCACTCTAAGTACATCCACCTTAAAGGCATGCGGCGATGTAAAACCTTTTGGGTTTGCAACCTCAAAATCATTAAGCTCGGCCAACCCTTGTAACAGCTTAATATTCACTCCGCCTAAATTAACTGGCGTTAGAGTAACCTCTGGGCCGTGAGTCTCGACCGAGCCTTCCACAATACCCTCCAAATTCATTACCACCGCGAATACAGCGCCAACAACAAGCAACACCACAAAAAAAACGATCGCGAGTGTGACTTTTACAACTTTCATAGATCCCCCCTAAATAAACCACAGACAAGCCCATAACGAGACTTTTTTGTTTGACCGATAACGCAATGAACCCGCTGTCGAGAAAGTTAACAATGCATGCATATTCCGCTAACTTAGCTCAAATAGACATAACTATAAAATGAAAACCTAACGTAAAACCGTCGGAAATTAACCCTAAAATCCCATTAACCAGGCAGCCACTATAGTGCGCACACCAGTGTGAATCAGCAAGTTTTTAAGCATAAATAAAGGCATTCTCCAACTACCACCCAAAAAACATCCAGCCAAACCAACGATAGCTAAGCCTACCACTAATCAGAAAAAAGCCGAATATGCACACTAAGCAACCAAGGTGGCACTACTTCTGCTTACACCTTATTGCAAACTTCACTATAACGGCCACAGCGGTGTCTTTTACAGACCGCAGGCAATAGCTTCTAGTCGAAATTTGTCATGTTTTGCCATTATTAACGTCAATCAAAGTAATGCAGCGCCTCTTCGATTGAAGCTATCAAGAATAACAATGAATAATGAGCACTGCCCAAACACTGCAATATCTAGGTAAAAAAGCACCACCGGTGAGACTTAAAAGTACATTTCGCGGGCTAGATCACAACAAACGAATTGATTGCCACTCGCTTATTGCTGCATTATTGCTTACCAAAAAACGATTTGATATAAAAGAGGACAAGGAAAGCCCAGAAGTATTTGGTAAGGATCGTTAGCTGCAATCTAACCCCACTACCAAGACAATAAAAACTGCTCGGTTCAATGTAACCACAAAGGGCAAAAAGTCGCACCACCGGGACAAACGAAATATGAATAATCTAGCTGAACAGTACAGCGATGATGCAATCGAAAAGGATGGCATTTCACGCGTTGAGTGGGTCTACAGAACCCTTAAACATTCCATTCTTACCAATGAGTTTTATCCGGGCTATCAGGCACTTGAGCCTGAGCTCGCCAAAAGCTTAGGCGTCAGCCGAACCCCGGTAAGAGAAGCACTCATTAGACTCGAGAACGAAAGGCTCATAGAGCTTATACCTCGCCGAGGCATGCGCGTTATTCCTCTTGTACCCGAAGACATGCGAGAGATCTACCAATTGCTTACTAGCCTAGAAGTAACGGCTGTTGAAATATTGGCCCGCAAGCGCCCTGCTCGCACAGAGCTCGCCGAGCTAGAGCAAGCCATTGACAAGATGGAAGCCAGCCTCGCCGAGGATAACCGCGAAGCTTGGGCTGACGCCGACGATAGTTTTCACCGCCTAATAGTAGAGAGCTGCGGCAACAACCGCCTCGCATTAATGGCTGCAACTCTTCGCGATCAAGGCCATCGTGCGCGCTTAGTCACACTAAAGTTGCGAGAGAAATCGACACAAGCGACGAAAGATCACCGCGGTGTTCTCGAAGCCATTATTGCTGGGGATTGGGCCACTGCAACGCAAACCCATGAGGCGCACCGCCGCAATGCAGCCGCCGCGCTTGTTAGCATACTTGAAGATTTTAAGCTTCCGCATCTCTAGCCACCCCGGTGAACCAGAGGACATAAAAAAGGCGCTAACAGCGCCTTTTTTTATGTTTACATATTCGGATAATTAGGGCCACCGCCACCCTCTGGCGCCACCCAGGTAATGTTCTGAGCAGGATCTTTAATATCGCATGTTTTGCAATGCACACAATTTTGCGCATTAACCTGAAAGACTTGGCCCGCTGCGGCCTCAACCACCTCATACACCCCTGCAGGACAATAGCGTTGCGCAGGCTCATTAAATAGCGGTAGATTTTTTTCCAGCGGAACAGACTCATCGGCCAGTTTTAAATGACTAGGCTGATCCTCTTCATGATTCGTATTCGACAAAAACACCGAGGATAATTTATCAAAGCTCAGCTTCCCATCGGGTTTAGGGTAAGCAATAACAGGACATTCACTCGCCGGCTTTAACGTGGCGTGATCTGGAACAGTGTCTGACAGCGTCCAAGGCAGGCAGCCGCTAAATATATTCATATCGACAAAAGCATAAGCACTGCCAAGCACATTACCCCAGCGATGTTGCGCCGGGCCAAAATTGCGTTGCGCATGAAGCTCGGTATAAGCCCACGATGCTTTATAGCCCGCATCAAAAGCGATTAAGTCTGTATTTTCATACCCAGCCTGCAGCGCTTCGCAAATAACCTCCGCCGCCACCAAACCCGATTTCATTGCCGTATGCGAGCCTTTAATTTTTGCAAAATTCAATGTGCCGGCATCATCACCAATTAATAAACCACCCGCAAAATGCATTTTAGGCTGCGACTGAACACCGCCTTTGGTGATCGCTCTTGCGCCATAGGCAACACGCTCGCCACCTTCAAGATGTGCCGCTATGCTGGGGTGATGCTTATAGCGTTGAAATTCATCAAAGGGACTCACATGCGGATTACTGTACGACAAATCGGCGACTAAACCCACAACCACCTGATTATCTTCTAGGTGATATAAAAAGCCGCCGCCATTCGTGCCAGACTCATCCAATGGCCAGCCAGCGGTATGTACAACCAGCCCCGGGCGCGACTGCTCCTTACTGACCTGCCACAATTCCTTTATACCAAGCCCGTAATGTTGCGGCTCCTTACCCTCATCAAGATTAAAGCGTGTTATCAGTTGCTTACCTAAATGCCCCCTACAGCCTTCAGCAAAGACTGTGTATTTAGCATGTAGCTCCATGCCCGACGCAAAACTTGGCTTAGCATCGCCACTTTTAGAAATCCCCATATCGCCAGTTGCCACACCATAAACACTGCCATCTTCTCGATATAAAATTTCACTGGCGGCAAAGCCCGGAAATATTTCTACCCCCAACGTCTCAGCTTGCTCAGCCAAAAAGCGGCATACATTACCTAGACTCACAATGTAATTACCCTCGTTACGCATGGTCTTTGGCGCGAAAAAATGAGGGATTTTTTTACTGCTGGTACTGTTTAACAGTAAAATTTCATCGTCGATAACACGTGTCTTTATGGGTGCACCCATTGCTTTCCAGTCTGGAAACAGCTCCTCTAGCGCCCTAGGCTCAAGTACAGCACCCGATAAAATATGCGCGCCCACTTCAGAACCCTTTTCTAAGACACAAACGCTCACCTCAGAATTTAACTGCTTAATTCGACAGGCCGCGCTCAAACCGGCAGGGCCGGCACCCACAATAACCACGTCGTAAGGCATGGAGTCACGCTCCACTTGTTGCTCATCACTCATTACCGTCTCCTCAAGCCAAGGTTATTTCACCGATATTGCGGCGCCACATAAAATTCAGAAATACAAATATACCCCATGAGTATAAGAGCCGCATAAGGGGCGAGGCAATAAGCTGGCTGCTCTGGTAAAACTTAAGCAGCTTGCACGCCGCTATTTGCCATTTAGTTATGGCATGATCCGGCTATACTTCATCAATAACCCCTAAACACTGAACAAGAAATACCGCGAATAATGCAGTGTGTACAAGTCGGCCATTAACCCGTTAAGCTGGCAACACAATATCAAGATCCACCGTATCGGGTATAGCCCACTATAGTAATGCCTATAAAAACAGTAGGAGTATGTTAAATATGAAAATACTTGTGCCCATTAAACGCGTTGTGGATTACAACGTAAAGGTACGCCCAAACGCCGACGCTACTGGCGTAGATATCGCCAACGCTAAAATGTCCATAAACCCTTTTTGTGAAATCGCTGTTGAGGAAGCTGTACGTTTGAAAGAGCAAGGCATTGCCTCTGAAGTCATAGTGGTTTCAGCAGGGGACGCCAAATGCCACGAGCAACTCCGCGCGGCAATGGCTTTAGGGGCAGACAAAGCCATTCATATTGATGCGCCAAATACCCTCGAGCCGCTCGCCGTAGCCAAAGTGCTCAAGGCTATTATAGATCGCGAAGCGCCTCAGCTAGCCATACTTGGCAAGCAATCTATAGATGGCGACAATAACCAAACAGGACAAATGTTGGCAGCACTTTGGGGCACGGGCCAAGGTACTTTTGCCTCGGAAGTTAAAATTGAAGACGCAAGCATGCTGGTAACGCGGGAAATTGATGGCGGCCTGCAAACGGTTAAATTATCGCTGCCGGCTGTAGTGACCACAGACTTGCGCCTAAACGAACCGCGCTACGCCAAACTGCCCGACATTATGAAAGCCAAGAAAAAACCACTCGAGACAATCACTCTCGATGAGCTCGGTGTCGATAGCGCATTGCGCGTAACCACCCTAAAAACCGCAGCGCCAGCACAACGTCAAGCCGGCATTAAAGTCGCCAGCGTAGACGAACTTATCGATAATCTCAAAAATAAAGCGAAGGTGATCTAATGAAAACACTCATCATTGCGGAACACGACAACACAACCTTCAAAGCCGCCACGTTAAATACCCTTGCAGCCGCCAACGCCATTGGCCAGCCGATTGACATCTTAGTGGCTGGATTTAAGTGCAATGCTGTTGCTAACCAATTAAAAGATGTCGCAGGCATTACACAAGTACTTCTTGCCGATAGCGAAAACTACCAACACCAATTACCCGAAGAAATTGCGCCCTTAATTATCGCCAACGCCGCCGACTATGGCCATATTTTGGCTCCCGCCACAACTACCGGTAAAAACCTAATGCCGCGTGTTGCTGCGCTTCTTGATGTCCAATCAATTTCTGATATTCAAGCTGTTATCAGCGCAGACACTTTCGAACGACCTATTTATGCAGGCAATGTCATCGCAACAGTTCAAAGTAGTGATGGTATTAAAGTATTAACTGTTCGCACAACTTCGTTCGACCCCGTGGTGGAGACAGGCGGCACGGCTACTATTGTGCCACTGGGCGCACAACCGGCGAGCGGGCTTTCGAACTTTGTTAGTGAGACCTTGGCGAAATCCGACAGACCCGAGCTTACTGCAGCTAACGTGGTCGTTTCTGGCGGCAGAGGCTTAGCTAATGGCGAAAACTTTGAGCTACTTTACGCCCTTGCAGACAAACTCAATGGGGCTGTTGGTGCTTCTCGCGCTGCCGTTGATGCCGGTTTTGTGCCCAACGATATGCAAGTCGGGCAAACTGGTAAAATTGTCGCGCCAGACCTTTATATCGCTGTGGGCATCTCCGGTGCGATTCAACACTTGGCAGGCATGAAAGAGTCGAAAATCATTGTCGCCATCAATAAAGATGAAGACGCCCCTATCTTTCAAGTCGCCGACTACGGTTTGGTTGCCGATCTTTTCGATGCCGTACCGGAACTCACATCGAAACTGACATAGGCACTCATGTATTGCCGACCGCTTAAGCTGCGGCTGGCAATAAGAGAATTCCCTCTAGCGCCAACCAACACTTGGTCTGGCGCTATTTTAGGGTAGAATCGCCCTTCCTCACTCGGCCAGCGCGTGATTATGCTTAGCTTCTTTACCCCGCAACTTAAAATCCAAAAGAACCGTCAAGTTCTCCGTGAAACTGACGAACGCATGGCAAAATATAGCCGTCGCGGCCTGATGAGCAATTTCATCATCTTTTTATTGTGCATGGCCGTCGGCAAGTTTGTCGATATGGAGCCGGGCATCGCCATCGCGCTGTCTATTGGCCTCCTCATTACAACTATGCTGAGGGGCTACTTATTAATTCGCTTTGACGCCCTTTACCCGCGCGCACCCGGGCTATGGCGCACGCGCTACTTTTACGCCACATTGCTCGGCGCCGCTTGGTGGGGCCTTATCGTCGCAATAGAAACACTAACCGTTGGCATCGAAAACGAAGGACCGCTGCTCTGGTTATATACCATTGTATTTTTCTCAATGACAGCCAACGCATTCGCCCCGTACAAGCAATTTTTAACGGTCTACCAGCTGCTAGGACTTGTACCTGGGACATTTTGTTTGCTTTTCACTGGCGAGATGACCGGCGTTATTTATGCCGTCGTGGTGACATTCTTCATTTGGCTACTGCATCATCAATGTGAACAAACAGCCGACACTTATTGGGAACGCTTAGAATCAGGCGCTTCACTCGAACGTAAAACCGAATCACTCGAGGAAGAAAAGCGCGACACTCGTGCCACCGCGCAGCTGCATAGAGACTACATGCTACTCCTAAAAAAAGAGCTGGAAGAACTCCTAAACACTAAGCGCTCACGGCGCACAGAAGATAACACTACGCCAAATACTGCCCAAGACAACCCCGAACAAAACACCATCATTAGAACTGTAAACGCCAGACGCCCTCGACTGCATCAGCTTCACGCTAACGTGAGTGATTTTTATCAAATTCTGACAAAAGATATCGACTTCAACGCCTCCATATTTAACCCCAAGGCTCTATTGCAGTACATCATTACGCAGTACAGCCACGACGCCAGCCAAAAAAACATTGATATTGAACTCGTCTTTTCGCCGAACCTTCCGCACTTAGTACTTGGCGACACTCAGCGCCTCGGGCAAATAATCCAAAGTATGATGAACGCCATCGTCATCCAGCTGGATGAGGGCGCGTTATTTATCGATGTGGAATACATACAAGAAAGAGGGAAAGCCGGCGAGCTAAGCATTGCCGCCAACCACCAACCCAATAGCCAGCGCACACTTTTTAATGCGCAACAGGCCACTGGCATTCAGCTTAATTTAGAGCTCGCACTCGCGATAGGTCTAGCTGAAGCGCAAGAAGGCAGCCTTGATGTCACCTCTAATAATCAAGGGACACAACTACGCTACCGCTCTGCCTTCGCCGACAAAGCGAAGGAGACCATTCGAGAAAGCGTAATCCCGGCCCTTAAAGGCAAGCGTATTCTGCTTGTGCACGAAAACCCGCGCGTTTTAGATTCCAAACGACAAGAGCTCGGCCGGCTTGGACTAACAGTATCAACAGAAACACTGTTTAAACGCGGCTTATCTACCTTACGATCCGCCATCGGCAACAACACGCCTTTTTCCGCTATTGTCTTCCATAGCCATGCCGATCCCAAAGCAAGCGCCGACTTCAGCCGTGCTTTACTGGCCGAGAATGACTGCAAGCTTATCCCTCAAATTATAATGGGTTCCAAGAGCGCTCGACAACTCGAAGATTTTTCCGACATCATCGCCAGCCCCTATGTTCACTGGATAAACAAACCCGCCGTTATCGATGATTTTAAATTATGCTTTTGGGAGCTGTTTAATCAGGATGAACAGCGCGTATCTTTAGAGCAAGAATCCACGGCCATTATTGCTACAGAAATCCCAGAATCACTGATCGATCAACTGACGCAAGAAGGGCTGTCTTGCCAAGCTTTCTCCTCAATGAAACTTTTCCTTAGTGGCACAGAAAAAAACAACTTCCAGCATGTTGTCTTCATGGGTTCCGAGAATCGTGATAACAATGACTACAGCAAGCTCAGGGAATCCTGCCCCATTATTAACATTGTCGCTAGCGATAGCCCCGAGCAAGCTCAACAACATTTAGAGCACGGCGCAGACCACTTTGTATCAGAACAAACTATTAATACTCAGCTTGCCACACTGATAAAAGCGCTCACCTAATAATTGAACGCTTGACTTAACTCACCCCGTGCAATAACGTACTAGCACATGAGTACAGCAAAAGAACATCAAGCACTGCAAGCCAATCTTATTGAGCATCTCATCTCTGCACGGACTAACGCACAGATGTCAGAGATGCTCGAGGCCCTGCTCACCCCCGGTGAGCTGCAAAATATTGCAACCCGCTTAGAAATCGCACAACTACTAAGATCAGGTATGACGCAGCGTGATATCGCCAAACAACTCGGCGTTGGCATAGCCACCGTTACTCGAGGCTCTCGCGAGCTAAAAGCCGGAAAATTTAAGGTCCAGTCATGATTCAATCCCACGCCATCCCACGAAAACCTCATTACATCAGCGTTGAGGGTGTCGACGATTTTTTTACCCTTTTCAAGAAAATTGAAAAGCATTATTCAACCTGCTTTTTTCTTGAGTCACTCGGTGAAGATAGCCACATTTCGCGCTATTCAGTCATTGGCTTCGCGCCAAAAAAACTTATTTGGGCTCAAGGAAAAACACTGACAATCGAGAATAGTGACGGCACACAAGAACACCACGATAGTGATAACCCGTATTATCTGTTACGTGAATTAATCCCGCAAAATATCTTAGCGCGTAAATACTCAGGCGGGCTTACAGGCTACATTGGTTACGACGCCATGAATTACTTTGAGCCTTCACTTAGCGTTCAAGCTAGCGAACTCTTCGAAGCGTTTAAGTTTGGCTTGTATGAAGACGGCCTAACACTCGATAAAATGACGGGAGAAGTTTCCTATTTTTATTACACCGACAATCGCCTAGAAGAAATAAAACAACTTATTAATAGTCAGTACCCTGGTGATGGCGCACTAAAAATAACCCCACTGGGCGATACAATGACACGGCAAGATCACGCCGACGCCGTTGCAAAAGTCAAACACGACATCATCGAAGGAAAAATTTTTCAGTGTGAGGTAGGCTTTAAAACGCGTTTTGAAATTGCTGGCGATACCATCAACATCTACCAAGCACTGCGCGAATCTAACCCCTCGCCACAAATGTATTATTTAAAATTTGATGATCAAAAAGTGATTGGCGCAAGCCCAGAGCTGTTATTCCGTTTACGCCAAGGGGAAATGGAAACCTACCCTTTAGCGGGAACCACCAAGCGCGGCGCCAATGCAGACGAAGACCGAGAGCTGGCGAAAACGTTATTAAACGACCCCAAAGAAATCGCCGAACATAATATGTTAGTCGACTTACACCGTAACGATATCGGTCGCGTTGCAAAATTTGGCACCGTCAAAGTCCGCAATCTTATGGACATAAAACGCTTCAGCCACGTACAGCATATTTCGAGTGAGATTGTGGGCATTATGGCCGAACAGCACGACATGTTCTCCGCCCTTGCTAGCAACTTTCCTGCAGGTACGCTCACGGGGGCACCCAAAATTGAGGCCATGAAAATCATCGACACCCTAGAGAGCGAAGGTCGCGGCCCTTATGGCGGCGCTGTAGGCCACTTCGGCTTTAATGGCGACTGCACCTTTGCCATACCCATTCGAACTGTTTTTAGTAAGGGCGAGAAAGCTTACGTGCAAACGTGCGGTGGTAATGTCTACGATTCTAATGCGGCCGATGAATACCAAGAAATACAGCGGAAATTTGCCGGTACTAATAACGTATTAAAAATGTTTATGTCAGTAGACGAGGATAAATAATGAAAGTTTTGATTATTGATAACTTCGATTCGTTTACTTACAACCTCTACCAATACATTGGTGAGATTCTGAGCGAAGAACAACACAAAAACACGATTGAGCACTTTTCAATACAGGTAAAGCGCAACAATGAGCTCACCACTGAACAAATAAAAGCGTTCGCACCAGACCGTATTATTATTTCACCAGGGCCAGGTTCACCGGATGACCCGAAGTATTTTGGTATCTGCGCAGAAGTCATAAAAACACTCGGGCAAACCACGCCGTTACTAGGAGTGTGCTTGGGAATGCAAGGCATCGCCCATGTCTTTGGCGGGGATGTTATTAAAGCCCCACTGCCCATGCACGGAAAAACTAGCGCAATCACACACACTGAATCAGGTATATTTTTAAACACACCCAACTACATTGAAATAATGCGTTATCACTCCTTAATGGCAAAGCCCAATAGTTTACCGCCGTGTTTAAAGGTTACAGCCATTGTAGGTAAACACTCGCTAGAAGACTTAAACACCTGCCTAACAAGCGAAAACCCCGTAGAGATCATGGCAATTCAACATGACACCTACCCCATCTATGGCATTCAGTATCATCCTGAATCCTTTGCAACAGAGGGCGGGAAAGAACTAATCCGAAATTTTTTATTGCTCACCTAGTACATACGCGAGTCAGCATTAGGGACGAGGCAATAATAGTTTATCCAATTAGGCGAAGAGGGCCTGCAGGGAAGCAGGTTATTAGAATAACGCAGGGAGCAGTTATCGAAGCGACTTTCTTATCGAGGCGCTTAAAGCGTCGCATGCCGGGGCCTATATGGACATAGGTCATTAGGATAACGCATGGAGCAGTTATCGAGGCATGTAACGCCTTGAGCAACGAAGATAAGGAGGTCGAGATCAGGCATTAGTGGATGAAATATTGTCTCCTCGCCCCTTAACTCATCAATTCCGCCGACTCGCGCGCCTAAGTCCCGCTGGCTAAATCCGGCACACGTAAATCCATGTTATCCCAACCGCTTTTCACTTCAGATATCAGACGCCGTGTTTCAGTAACAGCTTCCAATAACTGACTTTGATCATCTGCCGTCACGCTTAACCGTTCAATCATATATTCATACAAAGACGCTAAGTTCTGAGCAACAGCGCCACCGAGCTCAAAGTCTAAACTTTGACGCAAGCCATTAATAATCGCCTTTAATTTAGCATTCAATATATCTCGATTTTCTTCATTGCCGGCGTGTATTGCCATAATTAATCCACTAGCGCGTTCGATAGCGCCATCCATAAGCAACGAAATAACTTGATGCGACGTCAGTTGCTCCGCTTGTTCCTGCATTACTAACGCAGCCTTAGTTTGTGCGACAGCCATAAAACATCTCCTGATGTATTGTTATCAACAGTGGCAAAAAATTGCCGTTTTTGTATTGTAGATAACCATAATGCGAGGAACATGCCACGTTCATTAAGCAGGCTGATTGAACACTTATAAGACAACTCGTTAGCGGATTGTAGCAAGCCGTGAAAAACACATATCCCGAGCAATTTCATCCGCTTGCACTTCACCTAGAAGTAAAGAAACCAACGTCAAAGCAAAATCCATGGCTGTGCCTGGCCCTTGGCCTGTCACAAGCTTATTACATATTGATACCGGCTCATTCATTGCGTGGACATTATACTGTTCGAGCACACCCCTAAAAGCGGGATGACCGGTGGCAGATACACCCGAGATGAAACCATTGGCGGCAAGCACAACTGCGGGGGCGGCACATATTGCCGCCAACCAACGCTGTGAAGCGATTTGATCCGCAATAATATCGCGCAGAGGGAGAGAGTCAGCCAGATGCTGTGCGCCAGGCATTCCGCCCGGTATAACAACCATATCCCAGACTTTATTTTGACAATATTCAATATGGCAATCCGCCTCAATCTCGACACCACGCGACGCTATCACCTTGCGATGAGTCATGACTGATGCAACCGACACATTAATTTCTGCACGCCGTAAAATATCAACAATAATAACAGCTTCCATTTCTTCACTGCCGTCGGCGATTGGAACAAGCACTTTTAACATACAATACCCTCATCACTTAAAACTGGGACTAGCTATGGAATGTCGAGCGCACTGCGGCGCCTGCTGTATTGAACCTTCGATTAATCGCGCATATTTTGGCATGCCTAACGGCAAACGTGCGGGTGAAATTTGCACGCATCTTGATTTAGAACACAACGGCTGCAAAATTTGGGGGACCATAGATTACCCCGACGTATGCAAAGGGTTTAAAGCAGAAATTGATATTTGCGGCGCATCGAGAGAGGAGGCCATTGAAAATATTCGAATATTGGAAATTTCAACAATGGCGGAACCGCCAGAGAAAATCTAACGCTCTAAAACGTCTTTGACAAATCGGATGCTTAACTTTTTTTGCATCTGCAAGCTGGCTGAATCTAACTGATCTAAAATGCCAAATAAATCCTTCATTCTTCGCGGCGCACGCTTAAGAATATAATTGGCAACATCTTTATTCATTTGCATGCCGCGAGCCTTAGCACGCATTTGCAAGGCTTTAGCCTTGTCTTCATCGCTCAGGCCTGCCACGCGATAAATAACACTACCCAACACCCTTGATGCCAAATCAGGTAACCCAAATGCGATGCTCGCCGGGTTCGCGTGTGAGGCCATCAACAAGCGATGACCATTATCCTTAAGGCGGTTATACAAATGAAAGAAGGCCAGCTCCCATTCTTTATTACCCGCAATTAGCTCAATATCATCAACACAAACCAGCGGTGATGACTCTAAATTTGCACAAACTTCAGCGGGGTTTAAATCTAGCGCATCACGCAGCGGTAAATACGCAATAGGCAGCTGGCTGTGATGCGAGCAAGCCTGCACAAGATGCGTTAAACCGCAGCCACTACGCCCCCAAACAACAAGGCTTAAATCGCCCCGCCCCACACAAAACTGCTGCAAAACTTGATTCACCAGATGATTTTCTGATGACACCCAATAATTAGCAAAGGTTGCGTCATCTTGCAGCTGAATACTTAAGCTCAGCTGCTGAGGAGGTTGTGATTTACCGCTTTTAGAGCGCATCGCGACACACCCCAAAAACAATAAACGAAGAAATAAGCATTGAAATTAACGCCCCAACCATTGAAATTGTGCAGGTCTATCTGGCGCGCCCAGCATCGATTGCGACAATAAATCTTCTGGGGGGTTTAATAAGCGTATTTTTCGATCCAGAGCCAACGCATCACTTAGCTGTTCCCAAGAAGCCGATAACAAAATATGCAGCACCAGCTGATCTTCCCGAACTGCAACTAAAGCCACTTGCCGTATTAACGGCTGCTTCAACAGGTAACTCAAAACTTCCTCATAATGCCGATAATTATCAACACCACTTAACACCATCACCTGTAGCTGCTCACCTTCATCCGTTGCACTTTGCACAGCATAGCGCTCAGCTAAAAACGCGACCAATGGGTCTACGCCTACAGAACCCAACTCACTATACACAAACGTACTGTAATCATAACTCCTGCGCTCGTCGGCATGATGAAACTGCCAAGTGGCAAACCACTCCTCGGAGCTTGTTTGGCTATATCTAGCACTGAGAACAGTATTAACGTCATAGCGTGACGATGCCGCAAGAATGGCTTCATCATCCTGAGTCCATAACTGCTCTGCCGACAAAAGTATTTGGTCATCCAAATCCCACAAGGGTAACAGCACGGGCAAACCGCGAGTATTCGCTCGCGCAACCAACGCTTTGACGAGCGGATGCTCAGGGTCGGTAATGATTTGGCGCCCGCCTTCAGGGGTATCTTCTATCGCCCAAATAAGTGCCTGCGGCCGATTCATGGGCCACACACCCCGCCCACTCTCTTTTAAAAGTTGGCGGACCTTACCGGGATCAAAATCAGCCTTTAAAAGAAGTGTGATCCCCTGCTCTAGCATTTTTTGATTTGGCTGAATATAGCGAAACTGCTGCACGTAACTCCCAGCATTCGCCTGCGCCTTCAATCCAAGCTCGGTTGCAGGGGCATCGAGGCTTCCCGAAACTTTAATAAGCACATTGGCCATCGCTTGCACCAACGCCGCTTTTCGGTCTGCGATGCTTTGGCTCGCAACCGGTACCTGCGCTGAAAAATACTCTGTACCCGCCCACGATGGCGCGGTAAGAATAAACATTAGTACACCCAAGATTAGTTGCCGCACTCGGTCGCACTCCGTATCTGTAGAAAGGGGCCGCGATTGTAACAAACCTCCGCTTCGGCATATAGCGGCAGTACACAGCTAATACGCCAACCTTATAACCCAGGGCATTGATAATTCATGCTAAAACGGTTTTTCAGCCGGTAAGGCGTGCGGGCCTCGGGCCATTGCTGGTAGAATGCCACGCTTTGCCCGCTGGGCCTCATTCGCAGTTATAGAACCGGAAAACATGAGCCAAGACAAAACACAACTTAGTTATAAAGATGCTGGTGTCGATATCGACGCTGGTGAAGCCCTCGTTGAACGTATTAAGTCGGTTGCTAAGCGCACTCGACGCCCCGAAGTCCTTGCGGGACTTGGCGGTTTTGGCGCTCTTTTCGAACTTCCCACTGGCTATAAAGAGCCCGTACTGGTATCCGGCACCGATGGCGTAGGCACAAAGCTTCGCCTAGCCATGCAATTAAACAAACACGACACCATAGGGATTGACCTTGTCGCTATGTGCGTTAACGATTTGATTGTCGGTGGCGCCGAGCCGCTATTCTTTTTAGATTACTATGCGACTGGCAAACTCAATGTCGATATGGCGGCCAGCGTTGTTAGCGGCATAGGAACCGGTTGTGAATTATCAGGCTGTGCGCTGACCGGCGGTGAAACCGCGGAAATGCCAGGCATGTACGAAGGCGACGATTACGACCTTGCCGGATTTTGTGTAGGCATTGTCGAAAAATCAGAAATTTTAGACGGCAGCAAAGTAAAAGCCGGCGATACCTTAATAGGCATTGCCGCGAGCGGCCCCCACTCAAACGGTTACTCTCTCATTCGCAAGATTCTAGAGGTAGCAAACGCCGATTTATCGCAACCCTTGGGCGACAGCACCCTAGGCGATGCGTTAATGGCACCTACACGCATCTATGTTAAGCCTTTACTTAAATTGCTTAAGCAACAGCCCATCAGCGCATTGGCTCACATCACAGGCGGCGGCTTGCTGGAAAACATTCCCCGCGTATTGCCAAGCAATACCAAGGCCGCTATCGACGCCAACAGCTGGCAACTTCCAGAAGTCTTCCAGTGGCTGCAAAGTAACGGCAATGTCGCTAGCTTAGAAATGTATCGCACATTTAACTGTGGCATTGGCATGGTCGTCGCTGTACCGAGCGACGCTGCGCAAGCCACTCTAGAGCAGCTTGCCAGCGACGGCGAAACGGCCTTTGTTATTGGCAGTATCGAAGCCAGCGATCAAGAAACACCGCATGTTGAAATGCAAAACGTTCAAGGTTAAGGCATGCGTATTGTTGTATTGATTTCCGGCAGCGGAAGCAACCTGCAAGCGATTATTGATGGCTCCAACGATGGTCGAATTAACGGCAACGTTGTTGCCGTTATTAGTAATCGGCCTGATGTTAAAGGCTTAGAGCGCGCACATAACCACGGTATAGAAGCCATCACGCTAGACCACCGAAACTTCGACACCCGAGAAGCCTTCGACCTAGCACTGGCACAACGCATCGACCAGTTTGAGCCAGAGCTGGTGATTCTTGCCGGGTTTATGCGCATTCTAACGCCAGCGTTTACAGGCCGTTATTTGGGTCGAATGCTAAATATCCACCCCTCGCTTCTACCTAAATATCCGGGCTTGCACACCCATAAACGCGCACTCGAAGCTGGCGATAAAGAGCACGGTGTTACCGTACACTTTGTCACGGCCGAGCTAGATGGCGGCCCTGCTGTAGCGCAAGCTCGTGTTCCTGTCCTTAATAACGACACAGAAAGCAGCCTAGCCGAACGCATACTAGTGCAAGAGCATCGCATCTACCCCCTAGTCGCCGGTTGGTTTTGCGAAGGCCGCCTTACACTGCAGGGTAATACGGCACTGTTGGACAGCACCCCAATAACTACTTTCTAACCTACCGCTATAGCGCGCCAATTTAAAGGTGCGCTCATTTCCCTCCAAATATCCTTTTGTGCGAGATCTCCTACAAGAACTAGTGGTTAACACGACTTTAACCGCACCCGTAATTTCGACATAATGATCCCACAAGGACGGAACGGCATGAAGCCACAGGATTTAGGACAACAACTCAGGGAAACGCTCAGGTAGAGCAACCGCATTGGAGCGGTAGGATTATAGGATTAACTACAGGATGTAGTATCACAGGAGTGATTGGAATAACGGATGCCGAGCAAGATGCTCGCAATAATGAGTTGAAGCAGGATAGCTAGCCAGGTATTGGCGGGATCAATAGTTACACGGACGATAGACAAGGAACACCGGCCGGAAGCCGAAATGGATAGAAATCCCAACAGGAAGGGGAAATTATAAAAGCCTGCTTAACGCAATGTTAAGCAGGCTTTTTTATGCCTGCGTTTTTTCAAAAAATAATTCCGCCTCGCAATAATATTTTGACGCAAAAACACACAGCTTTGCGCCAATGTATCGTCTTGTCACACAACAGCCATAAATCGTGCATCTCACTGCAACAATTCTCACATAATCTAAATGGCATAACGACAATCTGATAAAAAGAGAGAGCCAAGCATGCGCCTGCTTAAAAACATTCACGATCTCGACGTGCAAACATTCAGCTGGTGTTTACGCCGCAAGCATCGTCAACTTGCGGTATGGCTAAGCCGCGGAATTTCCTACACAGCCAACGGTCCATTTTATGCCTTGGCCGGTTTGAGTTTTATGCTGGCAGAACATTGGGATTTGGTGAAGTTACTGACTATTGGCTTTGTTTTAGAACGCACCCTTTACTTTATTTTCAAAAAATCATTTAAACGCAACCGCCCTCCCGAAGCCATTCCTGGCTATACAAGCGTTATTAAACCTTCCGACAAGTTTAGCTTTCCTTCCGGCCATACTTCAGCTGCATTTTTAGTTGCGGTTGCTGTTAGTTCAGCATTCCCTTTCATGGCTTGGATTCTATTTCCCTGGGCTATTTTGGTCGGCGTTGCGCGCGTCATGCTAGGCGTGCACTTTCCTACAGACACACTTGCTGGCGCAACACTCGGCAGTTCGCTGTGTCTTTTACTCATTAGCGGGATATAACATGATGAAAATTCTTTATGGCGTACAAGCAACGGGTAATGGCCATATTACACGAGCAAGAGCTCTAGCCACCGAATTCAACAAAGCCGGCATAAAAGTTGACTATTTGTTTTCGGGCCGAGCACGCGAAAACTTTTTTGACATGGAAGTATTTGGCAATTGGAAATGCCGTAAAGGCCTAACGTTTGTTCATCAATCCGGAAAGCTCAATATTGCCAAGACAATCAAGCAAAATAGCTTAGAGACTTTATTGAAAGATATTAATCAGCTCGACTTATCTTCTTATGATTTTGTCCTAACCGATTTTGAACCCATCACCGCATGGGCAGCTAAGAAACAGAAAAAAACCTGCATAGGCGTAGGTCATCAATATGCATTTTTTAACGCTGTACCTCGTCGTGGCGACAATATCGTTTCACGTAACATCATGAAATATTTTGCACCCGCGGATATTCGTCTTGGGCTCCACTGGCATCACTTTGGCGGCCCTATCCTGCCTCCTATTGCCGAGGTGCACGAAACTCAATTTCCCGTTGACCCTAAGAAAATTGTTGTTTATTTGGGGTTTGAATCTCACGAAGATATTCTCCAGCTGCTAGAGCCATTTAAAGATCACTTATTTGTTATTTATGGTCCCTATGCGCGCTATCAAAGCTATGGCCACATACAACTTAAGCCATTATCTCGCGAAGGTTTTCAAACTGATCTTTCAACCGCAAATGGTGTAATTTGTAATGCCGGCTTCGAACTTGCCAGCGAGGCCATTCAGCTAGGAAAAAAACTTTTAGTAAAGCCCCTACACGGGCAAATGGAGCAACTGTCTAATGCGCGAGCACTAGAAGAACTCCAACTCGGCATGACCATGGAAACTCTCGACACTAAAACCGTAAAGCAATGGCTCAACAGCTTTGTAGCTAAGCGCGTTATATACCCTAACGTAGCAAAAGCTATTGTTCATTGGCTTCAGCACTCCAACCGAAAAGACACACAAATTTTAGCAAACACACTATGGGAAAATGTCGACCTACCACCCCTGCATTCAGAAACCCCCTACCCTCAAATACAAACGCAAACGCAAACGGCCTAAAAATTGCGAAATTTAGGGGCGAGACAATAAATAGCTTATCCAATTAGACGAAGAGGGCCTGCAGGGACGCAGGCTATTAGACACTGTATCCGCAAAGGGATATACGTTATCAAAGCCATCAATTAAGCCACTAATTATTCCAAAAAACCCAACCAGTCAAAGCGGTCCAACACAGTCAAAAACGGCCCCTCTGGGTTGGCCTGAACGATCAATTTATCGCCTGTAACTGGGTGAGCAAAAGTGAGCCTGTAGGCATGAAGTAATAATCGCGCAGCCGAAAAGTGGTTGGCAAAATAATGGTTATATTTTGATTTACCGTATTTGGGGCAGCCTATTATTGGGTGAGATAAATGCTTAAAATGCCGACGAATCTGATGTTTACGGCCCGTCATTAAACGAGCCTTAACGAATGAAAATCGACTATTCGGGTATTTATCGATTTCGGCTGCAATTTCTATGGTGGCCAACCGCTCAAAATCCGTAGTGGCTTCTTGAGCCGGTTTATCGGCGGCTGGTTTACCGCGCTTACTTTTGAAGTCGACTACTGGCTTTAAGGGATGATCTATTCGGCCATGCTCAGGACAATAACCTCGGCAAATCAATAAATATTCCTTAACCGCACTGTTTTCTTCCATCTGAAGCTTTATTGCTGCAGCCATTGCCGATGTCTTTGCAAAGACAATAACACCCGATGTAGGCTTATCTAAGCGATGCACAGGGTAAACATAACACCCAATCTGATCACGCAGTAACTGCAATAAAAAAAGGGTTTCGTGCTTATCTATATTGCTCTTGTGAACGAGCAAGCCTTCTGGCTTGTACACAGCAACAAGCGATTCATCCTCATACAATATATTGAGTATTGGAGGGCCCACAGGCTCACAAAAATTGGAGTCAGACACGCAATCACCTAGGCTTTCGAATAAAATTATTTAAAGTGGGGTACACCGTACTGGAAAAGTTTAGATTAAAAGCAGAACGACCTAGCGCTTTTGATGCTTTTCGCGATTATTGAGTTTGTTGGCATCGCTTTTTTTAAGCAACACATAGGTTGCACCATAACTGCCATGCCGTTTTTGCGCGCTATGAAATGCCAGCACCTCATCCATTTGGGGCAACCAATAAGCCACGCAACTTTTAAGCAAAGCTGGCTGATCGCGCCCCTCGCCTTTACCGTGTGTAATTAAGGCTGTGCGTACATCATGCGCAACACAATCTTTAACGAACTGATAAACCAATTTTCGGGCTACATCCATCGTTAATTTATGTAAGTCTAGGCGCGCATCTATTTTATATTTCCCTAAGCGCACATTGCGATAAACACCGTGCTGCACACCCGGGCGCACAAAGCTAATTTCGGATAAAGGTTCGACCATTTCAATGGGCTCGCCAGACAGCGGGTCTTCAGGCGCCGCAGCTTCAAGTTGCGCTGTTTCACGCCGCTCTTTTAATGTGGTTGCATCAACGGTTGTTTTTTGCAGCACAACGCGGGGCTCAGTTTTAATGGGCGTAACATCATCACCTAATAAATCTAAAAATGAGTTATCGCCCATACATCATTACCACAACAAAAAAACAATCATTAAAAGGTGGCGATTAAGCTAATCGCCCCTAAACATGGAAACTTAACGTACTATTTTGTAACAAGGAATATATTCTTGCGTAGGAATTTTCATCCGTTTTTGCGCAACAAACGCTTTAAGCAAGGCATCCAACGGCTCAATAATGCTGTTTTCACCGGATATATGATAAGGCCCTTTTTCGGCTACGGCCTTAATGCCGTCGGCTTTCACATTGCCATCGACAATACCCGAAAAGGCTTTGCGCAAATTAGCCGCCAATTTATGTACGGGCTGATCCTTGCTGAGGTTTAATGCCGCCATCGAGTCATGCGTAGGTTTAAAGGGGCGCTGAAAATCTTCATCGATGGTCAGTAGCCAATTAAAATAATAGGCATCTTGGTTTTCACGGCGATAAGCTTGCGCGGCCTCTAGGCCATCTCGCTGAGCACGCGCCACCGCTTTAGGGTCATCAATAATGATTTCATATAGCGCTTGCGCTTCTTTACCCAGGATTTTGGCGACGAAATCATCGATTTGCTCAAAATATCCAGCCGCCTCTTTAGGGCCAGTAAATATAAGTGGAAATGGAATGTGCTTGTTTTTGGGATTCAACAAAATACCCAAGATGTACAGAATTTCTTCGGCCGTACCGGCACCACCAGGAAAAACCACAATACCATGCCCGGTGCGAACGAACGCCTCTAGACGTTTTTCGATATCCGGCATGATGATTAAGCTATTTACAATCGGATTGGGCGATTCGGCGGCAATAATACCTGGCTCAGTAATGCCAATATAGCGGCCGGCTTGCCGCTGCTTAGCGTGCGCGATCGCAGCGCCCTTCATTGGGCCCTTCATCGCTCCGGGGCCACAACCGGTACAAATATCAAGGCCGCGAAGGCCCATTTCATAACCGACTTTTTTCGTGTATTGGTACTCTATTTCACCAATAGAATGACCGCCCCAGCACACCACAAGGTTGCCACGCTCGTTACCTTTAAAGGCACCCGCATTACGTAAAATATGGAACACGGCATTGGTAATGTCCTCTTGCTTTTCCATATCTAGTGCACAATTCGCATTCAGCTCATTGTTGATATAGACCAAATCTCGCAATGCGGCGAAAACATGCTCTTTAATACCCTCAATCATTTTCCCGTCGACAAACGCGTTATTCGGGGCATTAGCAATTTCGAGTTTAATGCCGCGCTCTTGCTGTATAAGCGAAACGGCAAAGTCTTTATGCGCATCCAACACCTCTTGGGTGTTGTCCATTTCGCTGCCGGTATTGAGCACAGCTAAAGCACAGCGTCTAAAGGTGTCGTACATTTGAGTGCTAGAAGTTTTAGCTAACCGAGCTACTTCCCACTGAGAAAGCACATCAAGGGTTGCTCCAGGCGTAATTCGGGTTGTTATTTTTTTCATCATCAATCCTCTTGTTTTCCTTAAGTTTAGCCTTCAATAGCCCGGTAGCGCTAATTCGTTTTAAAGGGGCGCGTTAAAATAATCAGCTGCGGCAAAATGAATAAGGCACCGGATAACGCGGCCAGCATCGCCAATCCCGTTAACAAACCAAAGTAAATCGTGGGAATGAACTGCGACAAAACCATAATAGAAAAACCAAAAATGATGATGACCGAGGTGTAATACATCGCCCGGCCAATAGAACGGTGCGCACGGTGCATAGCTTGTATGTAATCACCATCAACCGCCAACTCTGTTTTAAAACGATGAATGTAATGAATTGTGTCATCCACCCCTATTCCTACGGTAATAGCGGCAATCGTAATTGTCATCATATCCAGCGGGATGCCGAACAAGCCCATACTGCCAAGAATGGCGCTAGCCGCCAACATATTGGGCAGTAAAGCCACAATGGCTAACAAAACACTGCGAAATAGCATTACAAACATCAGACCAATACCTAAAAATACGGCGCCTAAGGTGACGATTTGCGAGCTAAATAAGCTTTGAAGCATATTGTTATAAAGAATGAGCAGACCACTAAAGCGCACATTTTCAATATTTACACCATCCATGCCCGCCAAGTGCCCACGGATACGTTCGACAAGCTCAGCACGCTGCAAGCCAGGGTAAGTATCGATAATACGCATTGTAATACGCGCCTGATCAGACTCTTTATCTAAGTAAGGCAGCACAAGCACTTGATCAATCTCAGGCGTAAGCGATTGCGCCATAACCGCTAGTTCGAAGTTATTGAGCGAACCATTGAGGTCTTTGCCCACTTCGTACAATGTTGCTAACGACTGTACCTTGCCAACCTCAGGTAAAGAATCCAAATATTGAGTAATGCGATCAACCAACTGCAAGCCTGCTACCGTCATCCATACACTGCTTTTCTTTTGCTCGCCCTGCTCACTAAAAGGGTCTGCTTCTGCAAAAGGATCCTCTTCTGTCTCTGACGTTGGAGCCTCAAAAGGATCCTGCTCATCAAAGGCATCGGCTTCCGCGAAAGGGTCATCTTCGTCCGTAAACTCTACAGGCACGGACTCGGGCGTTAACAATGCTGTTGCCGCTTCTGGCTGTAAAATGATATCGAGAGAGGTAGTACCACCCAACTTTTGATCGATCAAAGATAAGCCTTGGTGTATTTCGGTTTCTTCATGGAAGTAATCAACAAAGCGGTTTTCGACCTGCAGGCGCGAGATTCCCCAAACGCTCAGCATAAGAACCCCCAGCGCAATTACCAAAACCCCGTGCCCTAAGCGCTCTACAGCCGCCGCACAATAAGCAGTAAAAGGCTTTCCTTCGGTGTCATGCTGAACCTTACTCGCGGCTTCACGTGGCAATAACACCAGCACAGCAGGAAACAGTACGAAGGCCAGCATAGTCGCCAAAATCAAACCAATCGTCATCATCCAGCCAAAATCCATAACGGGCCGAATATCACTGATCACCAACGAAACGAACGCAACAATGGTCGTCATTGCGGTATATAAACAAGGCTTGACCATATACCCGCAAGCAGCCAGCACTAATTGCTTCTGCGTCCAGTTTGGCTGTTCACTCTCATATTCTCGGTAACGCACCACTAAGTGAATGATAATCGCGAGAGCAATAATCAGCAGCAAAGCCACAAAATTTGAAGATATTACGGTTAAGTGCCACCCCGCCCAGCAAACAATGCCTAATGTCATCGTTACTGCACTCACACAAGTAAGCATCGGTAAAACCACAAATTTAACTGAGCGAAAAATCACCCCCAGAACAATCACCATAAACAACAAAGCGGTACCACCAAAGACAATGAGATCTTGACGAATGAAGCTAATCATATCGGCCGTAATCATCGTGATTCCGCCTACATAAATCTGTGCATCACCCCTATATTTGGCAACCACATCACGAACAGACTCTACACGAGCAAAAGAAGCTTCTGCCGCAGCGATACGGTGTGCCAAGAACTCAGCCGAGACATCAGTCAAGCGAATCTCTTCTGCAAGCGTGAGGCTTTGAGTCTGCTTTTTAAGGCGCAAGTTATCGCGCTCGGTAACTAATTCGATAAAACGGTGGTCAACCGCCAAGTTCAACTGTAGCGCCGTCGTTTCTCCATCGGGGCTCAGAATCATTTTTCGGTAAATAGGACTCTCTAGAAACTCGGCTTTAGCTAATTCTCGATCAACATCGGGGTACAGCAAGTTACGTGGCTCTTTTGCCATTTCACGCAGACTGCGTTTAGGGCTATAAAGTAAGGGCACATTCAAAATGCTATTCACTGCAGTGACACCTTCTATGGCAGCAAGGTCTGAATGCAAAGCCTGCAAGTGTTGCAACGCGGCATCCTCAAACAAAGGCGCCGTTGGGGTGTAGGTCACCACCAAGAAGTCACCGCTATCGTACTGCTGACTTACTTCACGAAAGTAATCCAGATCGGTATCGCGCTCTAACGTTAGCGAGTCTGACGAAGCGTCCAAACGCAGTTTCGGCAAGCCAGCTACAGACGCTACCAATACTAAAGCAACACAAGCCAGCACCCAGCGAGGGTGGGTAACGACAAAATTCAACCAGCCAGAGGCCATGCGGTCAATCATAACTGTCCTTATAACTATGCAATGATGGGCAAATAAATAACGGCCCAAAGACTCGTATGTGCGCATTAAGTTCTACGCCGGCTGAATTAGTACCGTGTTATTTCATACGACAGGAAAATATAGGGGCTGCATTCTACCGCCAAAGCGACAAATGAGCTGCAGTAAATTTATTGCCTATTATTTACATAAGGGCCGAGGAAAAAATACTTTATCCAATAATACTTGTTTCCTGTCTCCTCA